>NZ_JBEPYQ010000103.1:0-24966 GCF_041641335.1 Cohnella sp.
CAGCCAATATTCGCGCACGCCGAATTTCTCGTAGCCGTTCTTTTTGATCGTCTTGTCCCGGCGTCCCGTGCTTGCAGATAAAATCTCTACAACCAGATCGGGCGCGCCATAGATGTACCCGTCTCGGATAATTCCGCGATTCGCGTTGGCAATATAAATCAAGTCCGGCTGAAAAATGTTGTCCTCGTCAAAATGAACGTCCAGCGGCGCGAACAACACCTCTCCATCCTTCGCACAGTTTTGGTGAAAACCGAGAATCAAGTCTCTCAGCACCTGCTGATGAGCGTATACCGGCGACGACAGAAAATCGTACCGTACTCCTTCGATAATCTCATACCTCTCGTCAATCAGATAGTTTTTCGGAGTCTCCTTGACTTTCCCCTGCTTGTCCTTGGCTTCGCTTTCGTCGTTCCCCTCTTCCTCCCGCAAGATGTCTCCCAGATTTAAGTGCAGGCAAGGCACGGTCGGCGAGGTCAGTGTCTGCTCTTCCGTCAGCGTCGCCACCGCTGCGTACTTCCCGTCCACGAGCACGAATTGTTCCACCAGCCGATGGGCAAGGTCGACTATCCAATACTCGCGCACGCCGAATTTCTCGTATCCGTTCTTCTTGATCGTCTTGTCCCGACGTCCCGTGCTTGCAGATAAAATCTCTACAACCAGATCGGGCGCGCCATAGATGTACCCGTCCCGGATAATGCCGCGATTCGCGTTGACAATATAAATCAAGTCCGGCTGAAAAATGTTGTCCTCATCGAAATGAACGTCCAGCGGCGCGAACAGTACCTTTCCTTCCGCCAAGCAGTCGTTGCGAAAAGCGGCATACAGCTCCCTTAGCACCTGCTGATGAGCATATACCGGCGACGATAGAAAATCGTATCGCACCCCTTCGATAATTTCGTACCTTTCATCGATCAGGTAATTTTCCGGAGTCTCCTTAACCTTAACCTTAACCTTAACCTTCCCCTGTCCGGCTATCTCCTGCTTGTCCTTACCTTGAGTTCCGTCGTTCCGCTTCTCGGTCATCCCCTTGACCTCCTTTGAAGAAGTTGTTCAACAGTCCAATTGTCGATCAACGATCATCCGATCCCTTTCAGTTCAACTCCAACAGCCTCCGAACCAGCTTATCCTTGAACAGCCCGCTCACCGGGAAGGAGACGCAGGGCACCTTGTCCGACGTTACGCGATCGTCGTTCTCGAACAGGTCTCGCAGCTCGTATCGCTGTTCGCCGGTCAGCTCGAACCGTTCCAGCGTCTGCGCAGCCGGATCGACGATCCAATATTCGGGTACGCCGTGCCTGGCATAGATGTTCAGCTTGTGCAGGCGGTCTCTCTTATGCGACCACGGGGAGAGCACCTCGACGACAAGATCCGGCGTCCCCTCGACTCCGCGCATCGTCACGATGTCGGATCGGCTGTGATGAATCATAATTAAGTCCGGCTGAACGACGTTGGTTCGGCTCAGAATGACGTCCAGCGGAGCTATTAAAATAAAGTATTCCGAAGCGCAGCTCTGCACGAGAAGGTGCAAGGACGAGCCGATGACCTGATGAACGGTAGACGGCGAGGGGGACATCAGCTCCAACTCCCCGTCAAGCACCTCGTATCGCTGTCCGTCGTCCGGCATTTCCGCATAAGCCTCGTAGGTTACCGGATGTTCCATGATCCGATCCTTATTCGTTTTTTTCCTCGCCATCGGCTCCATCTCCTCGCTCAAATGAAAACACCCCGACAAAGCAACACGTCCCGTGTCCGGCTTTGGCGAGGTGCTTCCTCGTTCCGTCATCCTATTTATCTTATATTTCCAATTATGCCATTCCGGGCAGAATCCTGTCAACAAGTGACGAAGCAGGGGGCGAAAAGGCGGTGAAAGATGCTCCTGAGCGGGTTTGCATACACGTCCTAGCCTCCGATCATGCGGAAATCGATCGGCCCCGGAGGCGGAAACTTCGCCTTCGCCTCGGCCAGAAGCGCGTCCGACAGCTCCGTCTCCCGCTCCTTCGCCAGCTTCAGCGCCTGATACTTGTACCACAGCTCGATAATCAGCGTCTCACCTTCGCGGATAACCGCGAACTCGGTCTCGAACAGCCGGCGCATATACTCGTCCTGACCCAGCTCCAGCGCCGCCGCCCCGACGACGATCCGAATGCGGTCTCCCTCGGCCAGCTCGGCCGGCAGCGATTCGTACAGCCGCCACGCCCGCTCGAACTCCCCGCGACGCACGAGCAGCTGCAAGTACTCCTCGGCGAAGGCGCGATCCGGGAAGCTTCCCGACACGAGATAAGCCTGCTCGTAGCAGGCCGCCGCCCGCTCCTCGTCCCCCTGGCGTTCGGCCAAGCGGGCCAGGTTTCGGTAAGCCCATGCGGAAGGGCGAAGACGAAGCGACGTCTTCCACGCCTCCTCCGCTTCCTTCTCCTTGCCGATCTCCAGCAGCATAACGCCGTAATGCAAATAAGCGTTCCAGTTCCGGCCGCGGCTATCTCCGCCGCTCAGGCTCGTCTCCAACAGTTCCCGCCATTCGTCCTGCACCATCCACGATGCCGGCACGTCTACCGCCGCCGTCTCCGGCAGCCTGCCCTCCCCCAGCAAAGCCAGCCAGGCGTACTGAGGCTCGCCGAGCGCACCGTCCGGGAACGCAAGCCCTCTCGGGACGGAACGTCCCTCCCGCTCGGCTCGGCGCAGCCGCTCCAGCGCACCCCAGCCCGAACCGGTATGCAACGGCTCGCCGCCCGTCCGTTCTGCATGCTCTCGTAAGCGCTCGTGAACCGCAAGCACCTGCTCCTCGCCCAGAAGCGCGTCCACCGTTCTCTCCACGGCCTCCCGCGCCTCGTTCCAGTCCGCTGCCTGGGCCGCCTCCGCGTCCACGCTGCCCATGCCGATCAGCTGCGTGAAATCCCACACCGCGTTCCCGGGCATCTTCAGGCCGTGCAACTGCGTCGGAGCGAAGCCGCCCTGCACTTCCACGTAGCCGCCCTCTCCCGGCTTCGCCAGGAAATCGCGCCAGCGTCTGCCGCCCGCATGATGGCCCCAGCAGAACATCTTGCGGTAGCGCAGCCTCGCCGTGGACCGCTCGTAGAACAACCTGCCGTCCTCGTAGGCGACCACTTCCCACGGAGAGCGGCATTCGGCCGGCGTCAGGAAGAAATATTCGCTGGAAAACGGAAATTCCATCGGGTAAGAAGCGTCCCCGCCCGGCAGCGACGGCAGGCCCGGCAGCTCGCCGACGCCATGGCCGCTTAGCTCCGGGGAAATGTAGACCGCCTTCCCCGTCGCCGCGAACACCCGGCAGCGCTCCGTCTCCTCCACGGCGATGTTCGTCCACCAGTACATCGGCACGGGCCGCTCGTTGTCGTTGACGATGCGGACATAGATTTGCAACTCCTTCGCGCCCGGCGGCAGATGGCAATCGATCTGCCAGAATACGTTCCGGCAGCGCTCGTACTCGTACATCCTCACGAACTCGTTGCCGTCGCGGTCCCGCAGCCTGGCCGCATGAACGGGCGAGCAAGTCCCGAACGTATGGCCGATCTGCCCGATGTTCCACTCGACGCCTCCCGAGAACCAGGCGTTCAGAATCGCCAGATTGGCCGGCTGGAACACCGGGTTGCGGTACAGAATGTCCCGGCCTGTCCGGAGATCCTTCAACGCGTACAGCCGTCCGCCGTAATCCGGCAGAAATACGGCCTGCAGCCGCTCGTTCTCCAGCACGATCGTCTTCAGCGCCAGCGGAACCCGCTTCCGCGTATAGCGATCCTGCATCCGGTAGGGCAAATATCGCTCTCCGGTATCGTCGCCGAATCCTTCCCGAAGCTCGGGCGTAAAGCTGCCGTCCTCCGTCACCTCGCGGTGCGGATTGCGGCCCGCGAACATCGGCAGCGGGTTCTCGCCCTCCAGCCGCGCTCCTTCCAGCTCGACAATCGACGTGTACACCTTCATCCCAACGCCCCCTCCCTTAGCTAACCCTTAACCGAGCCGATCGTAATGCCGGCGATAATCCTCTTGGACACGAACAGATAGACGATGAAGCTGGGCAGAAACACGACCATGCACGCCGCGAAAATGCCGCCGTAATTCCCCGTGTTGGAGTAGCCGTAGACGATAGACTGAAGCGCCAATGCGAGCGTACGCGTGCCTTCGTCGTTGGCGAAGATGAGCGCGTAGAAATATTCGTTCCAGACGCCGAGGAAGTTGAAGATCGTCAGCGTAATGATGCCCGGCTGCGCAACCGGCAGAATGACTTTCACGAACGCCTTGATCGGACCGCAGCCGTCGATCGCCGCCGACTCCTCGAATTCCTTCGGAATCGACGAGAAAAATCCGGTCAGGAAAAACACGCCGAAAGGCACGTTCGTGCAAATATAGATCAGCACCAGCGTTGCAATCGAGCCGGTCAGCTTCAGCCCGACGAACAGGGAAAACAGCGGAATCGAGATCAGAATGCCCGGAATCGACATCGCGGACACGAACAGCAGATTGAGAAAACCGGAGCCTCTGAACTTGACCCGTCCCAAAATGTAAGCGGCCGGAGCGGCGACCAGCGCGATGCCGGCGCACGAGGCGACCGTATAGATGATGCTATTCAAGAAATAGCGGCCCATCTCCTGCTGTTTGAACAAATCGATGTAATTGGACAGTTGAACGCCGCTTCCGAGCAGCGAATGGGTGAAAATGTCTCTCGTCGTGCTCAGCGACGCCAGAATGACCCAGCCGAACAGCACGACGGAGAACGCCAGCCAAGCCGCCAGCGGTACGTAGGCCGGCAGCAGCCGCAACCCTTTATTGCGCAATGGAATCGCCTCCTCGCTTAATATTCCAGCCGGTCTTTCGGGAACAATCGACCGATCAATACGGCGGCGGCGATCGTCGCAACCGTGATAAGAATGCCGACTCCCGCGCCCGCTCCGACGTTGAACGAGTCCTCCAGATAGACGCTGCCGCCCTTGCCGAACACTTTCTGGTACATGTAGTAGCCCGGAGTCACCGTATGCGGATCGTCCAGCCCGAACGTCGCCGACCAGACGAAGAAATTGAACGCCGTAATCGTCCACAGCACGAGCGTCGTCCGGAACACGTCGCGCAGCAGCGGCATCGTAATCCGGATAAATTTCGTCCAGACGCTCGCTCCGTCCAGCGTCGCCGCCTCGTAATAGTCGGTCGGAATTCTCCCGATGCCCGCATTCAGAATGAGCATGAAGTAACCGATCGAGCCGAAGCTGAAGGCCATGATCATCGAGTAGTAAATATGCTCGTTATCGGTCCATTGGATGTCCGCCAGCGCCGTCAGTCCCAGCTTCCTGAACAGCGTCGTCAGCAGTCCGTAGCTGGAATTGAAGACGTACTGCAGCCAGACGACAGACAGGACGACGGCCGACACCGTGTTCGGCAGGAAAATGAGCGACCGCCAGAACCCTTTACCTCTCACGTCCGAAGTCAGAATGACCGCGAACAGAAAAGCGAATGCGAAAATAAGCGCGCCCCCGATCGCCCATATGCCCAGAACGTTCTTCACCGAATCCAGGAAATATGGGCTGCGGGACAGCGTCGCGTAATTGTCCCAGCCGATGAATGTCCACTCCGCCACCTTGCTGGACAGCGAAGGAATATCGTAAAAGCTCATCGCGAATGTTCGCAGCGTCGGATACAGAAAAATGACGAGGTAGATCGCGACGGCCGGCCCCAAAAACAGGGCGATGACCGTTTTTTTCAGCTTCATGAGGCACCTCCCGTTGGAAACTTGCCAAGCAAAAACGCCTTCGGCGTGAATCGCGCACATAACCGGCGAATAGCCGGGCGAAGCGGCTAACCCTTCCGCGTGCCCGGCCCCTTCCCCCTACCGAGAGATTAGCCGCCGTAGAACTTCTTCGCCGCCGCGCTCATCTTGTCGACGTATGCTTCCGGGCTCAGTTTGCCCGTCGCCAGCTCCATGAACACGGGGATAACCGTACCCGTAGAGAAGTCGCCGCCGTTATCGATGCCGTTCCCCCAAGGCATGTTCACCTTGGCGTTGCCGAACGCAGTCGCGGCTTCCGCCAGCGGAGCCGGCCATTCGGTGTCGATTGTAGCCGGAATGGCCAGCGCCTGATCCGACATCGCCTGCTGCGCCTTCTTGCCGACCAAATATTTGACGAGTTCGAACGCCGCGGGAACGTTTTTGCTGTTTTTGTTCAACAACAGGCCTTGCGCGCCGAAGGTCAGCCCTTCCAGCCCTCCTTGGCCGTTGCCGTTCGGCACGATCGGGAATTGGAACGAGCCCCAGCGGAAATCCGGACCGGCCGTGGCGGCGACCTCGTTCGGCAGCCAGGTGCCGTTCAAGTACATGCCCGCCTTGCCGAGAGCGAGATCCTGCTGACCGGCCGGATACTTGTTGCCGGCGATCTTCTTCGACAGGTAGCCCTGCTCCCTCAACAACTGCATGTCGTTCGCGAATTGCTGCACGATCTGGTCTTTCCACCTCTCGCCGGTCTTGTCTTTCACCAGGCTGTCCGTCCAGTCGCTGCCCATCGCGCTGCCGAAATAGCCGCCGATGAACAAGTCGCGATAAGCGTCGTCGAATGTGATCGGATCCACGCCGATCTGCTTAAGCGCCTCGCACGCCGCCAGGAATTCCTCCCAGCTCGTCGGAACCGCCGTAATGCCGGCCTTCTCGAACAGCGCCTTGTTATAGAAGAACAACACCGCGTAAGGCTGCTGCGGGATCGCGTAGTAGCCCTCTTCCAGACCGGCCTCCGTCGACAGCGTCTTGACCCACTCGATGAGCGACGGAATGAGAGAATCCTTCACAGACTTGCCCTCGCTGCCGGCTGACGGCTGCTGAAGCAGATCGTCCAGCTTCAGCACATGGTCCTTCAGGTTGGCCAGCGCCGCGCCCGGGTCCTGCTCGAAAATGTCGATCTGTTGGCCGCTCTCCAGCGCGGGCTTGATCAGCTTGTTGATGTCCCGGCCGTTGAACTTCAGCTCGACCTCGACGGCGGGATTGTTCGCCTTGAATTCCGCGACCGCCTCCTCGATGACCTTCGCCTGCGGCTCCGTGTTGCTCCACATCGACCAGAACACGACTTTGCCCTCCAGCCCCGAAGCGGACGGGCTCTCATCCGCCGGAGCGGATTCCGAAGCCGACGCCGACGGCGAGGCGGACGGAGACGCGCTCGGCGACGCCGATGGCGCTGCCGAATTGCCGCAGCCTGCCAGCAGCACAAGCGCCAAAATAAACGATAGCATTGCGAATATGCCTGTCTTTCCGTTGTTCACGTTCGATTCCCCCTATGAATTGGTTGATGACGTTTACAATTGCGATTATAGGGCGAACGGACCGGGCAAAGTATGGCGCCGGATTAGATTAAAATGGACGGCGATTAGCGGCTGCTCCCGGCAAAGTATGTCTTCTCGTTAGATAAACATGGACTCCAGTTAGAAGAGCGCTTCGCCCCGTCTCTATAAGAAATGGATCGTGATATAATCGGAGTACTAGCAGCGGAAAGCGGTGACCCCGTGGGCGTACTGAAAAAGCTAAAAATCAAAACGCAAATTATGATAGCGGTTGCATGCGTGCTCGCCGTTATGCTTCTGATCATCTACTCACTCTACGAGCAGACGTCCCGGATCGTCATCCGCAATAACAGCCAATATACCGAAGACCTCGTCCGCAAGTTCAAGCTCGGCATGTCCCAGAAGGTCGACGAGGTCGGGCAGATCATGCTCAATCTCGGCTTCGATCCGTTCCTTCAGCAATATTTGACCCAGGTCAATCCGGGCTTGCTGTACGAGATGAGCAAGGAGTTGGACCGCAAGATCATCTCCTTGAAGGCCGGCCGGCAAGGCATCGAGGACATCGTCCTGATCGGCGCGCGGGGCACGAAATACAGCCTCAACGGCGGCATCGAATACGTGCGGGAACTGGAGCCGGAAATCTTAAGCAGCGACGGCGTCTACGTAAGCGGCCTGCGGAAATTCAGCTACAGCGGCACGCCGCAAAATACCTTGGTGTTCGCCCAAAATATATACTCCGACGGCACGAACGGAAGCGCGGACAAACGAATCGGTTACATTGCGGTCATCGCCAACGTGGAGACGATGTTTTTCGATTCCGATACGCCGCAGTCCGAGCCCGGAGCCGGTTTCTATCTGATCGACCGGTACGGCCGGGCGTTCCCGGAGACGAACGGCGACGATATTGCCCGCAACGTCGGGACGTTAAACCGCATGTCCCGGGAACAGCCCGCGATCAAGGACTCCATCGGAGGCATCAAGGGCTCGGTTCAGCTCCACCCGCTCGCCGCCATCGACTCCTCGCTTCTCAGCTTCATTCCGGAGGAGGCGCTGCTGGCCGAGCTGAACAAAGTGCGCACGCAGAGCGTCTTTATCGTCCTGTTCGCGCTCCTTCTGATGGCTCTGCCCTTCGCGATGATCATTAACAACATCGTCCATCCGATTCAAGTGCTCGTGAAGTTCATTAACAGCATGAAATCCGGAGGCGCGATCCGCGAGGCGAAGAACGATCTGAAGCTGGAAGGCAATCTGGAGATGAAGGTCGTGGCCGAGAAGCTCAACGGCATGCTGAACGAGCTGAACAGCCTGACCCACAAGCTCGTCGAGACGACGACCCATCTGCTGGAGGCCGAGATCGAGAAGGAGAAAGCCGCTTCCGCCTATTTGCGCAGCCAGATCAACCCCCACTTCCTGTACAACACGTTGGAATCGATCAAGGGCGTGGCGCTGGAGCTCAGGGCGGACCGGGTCGTCGAGATGACCAAGGCGCTCGGCAAGCTGTTCCATTACAGCATCAAGGGGCCGGGCTGGGTGACGCTCGACCGCGAGCTGAACGCCGTTCAATCGTACGTCTTCCTGCAATCGATCCGTTTCGAGGACCGTTTCGAAGTGAGCTTCGAGTTTTCCGAGGAGGCTTTGAAGGCGCCAGTGATGAAAATGATTTTGCAGCCGCTCGTCGAAAACGCCATCTTCCATGGACTGGAGCCGAAGACGACGCCCGGCAAGCTGCTGCTCTCGGGCCGCGTGGACGACGGAGCCGTTCTCGTCCTCGGCGTCGTCGACGACGGCGTCGGCGTAGACGAGGAGATGCTGGCGGCGATCCGCGGCCGGCTGGCGGCGCGGCCGCCGTCTCTGGGCCGCGACGGAGCCGAATCGTCCGTCCCGACGGAAGGGCTCGGCGTTCTGAACGTGCACAACCGGCTCAGATTGGCCTATGGCGAAGAAGGCGGTTTAACCTTCGACAGCGAAGCCGGGCGGGGAACCCGGATCTTCCTGCACATACCTTTGCATGCTGCGCAACCGGGAGGAGATACGGATGTATAAAGCGCTTCTGGTCGATGACGAGAATCTCGTGCTCAAAAGCCTCGAAGCCGGAATCGATTGGCGCAAGTCGGGGTTTGCCGTCGCGGGCAAGGCGAATAACGGAGCCAAGGCCCTCCAGCTTGTCCGCGAGCTGAAGCCTCATATCGTGTTCACGGACATCCGCATGCCCGGCTTGTCCGGGCTGGAGCTGATCAAGCAGATCAAGGAGACGAACGCCGACATCCAGATCGTCGTCATCAGCGGCTACGCCGAGTTCGCATACGTGCAGAAGTCGATGAGCTACGGCGTGCTGGGCTACTGCCTGAAGCCGTTCGACGACCACGAGATCGACGGCCTGCTCCAGACGGCGGCCAAGGCGATCGAAGACGTCCGGCAGAAGCGCGAGAACGAGCTGCTGGAGCTGATCGAAGAGCCGGCCGGAGAACAGGCCGACGCCGCGTTCGACCGGCTATTGCGGGATCACGGCTTGGGCGAGGATTTGTTGTATGTTCTCGTCTCGCTGGGCAAAGGCCGGCTGAACTTCCGGGAAGGCGCGAACGCCGTATCGATCCATCTAGGCGGCTCGCGAACCGGCTATTTCGTGCAATGCGCGAGTGCCGAGCTGCTGCGCGACCTGATTCGCGAGCCGATCTCCGCGGATATTCAGGGCGTCGGAGCCGCGCGCGCGGGACGAAAGCTGTGCAGCGTCATTAAAGGGCTGGACGCGGCGACCGTAAACGCCTGGGACTTCTTCGTGCACGGACGGGACGCCGTCCACATCCGCGAAGAAGCGGACGGCGAGACGGAAGCCGACCGGCTGGTGCGGCAGCTCGAACGGAGCGCCGCCAAGAAAGACACCGCCGCGATGCGGGAGCTGCTCGGCGAGATGGCGCAGCCCGGGAACCAACGCGGTCTCACCATCGTACATGCGCTTATCGTCTACAACCTCGTCTACTTTCACGCCTCCTCCGATCTGTCGGCCGCGCCCGAGGAGGACTACATTTTCAGCAGGGAGCAGCTCTATCACTTGTATGGCACCTTCGAAGCGATGATCGACAGCCTGCGGGAGGAGCTTCGCGGACCGGGCTGCGGGCCGGACGGCCGCCCCGAGCGGAAGACGGAGCATGCCAACTTGAAGGAGATCGTTAAGCACCTTAACGAAAACTATCGGAACGACATCTCCATCCAGAGCATCGCGAGAAGCTTCTATATGAATCCCAACTACTTGAGCCAGCTGTTCAAGCGGGAGCTGAACGTGACGTTCACCGAGTATTTGACCCAGGCGCGTCTGAAGCAAGCCCGCCTGCTGTTGGAGACGACGGCCCTCTCCATCGGGGAGATCGCGGAGAGCGTGGGGTTTCGGGACTACTTCTACTTCATCCGAACGTTCAAGAAACACGAGAAAATAACGCCCCGGCAGTATCGCCTGCACGTCGGGACGCCGCGGGAGGAGAAAGCATGAGCCGTTCGCGCCGCGCCTCCGCCTGGCTGCTCTCCCTTCTTCTGGCCGCTTCGCTCGCCGGATGCTCCGGTCCGGCTTCCGACGGCAAGCCTCCCTCCGCGGACTCCGAACCGATGGAGATTTCCGTCGCCTTCTGGGATCTCGCAGAGACCATGGCGCAGGACGATCCGGCTCTTAAGCTGCTCGAGCAGAAGCTGAACATTACGATCAAGCCGATTCCGATCAAAATCGAGAACTACGTGCAGCAGATTCAGATGTGGGCGTCGAACGGCCAGCTTCCGGATATTTTCTCCGTGGACGCGGTGAACTCCCACTATTACAAAAGCTGGCGCGACCGCGGCGTCATCAAACCGATTCCGGACGATCTGTCCGCCTATCCGAGCCTGCAGGCTTACTTGAGCCTGCCCGGAACCGACGACTTGAAGGACGACGGCAAACTGTACTTCATACCGCGGCAGACGTACGACAGCACCGACTACAACGTTCTGGACCGAATCGTGGCCTATCGGTGGGACCTTGCCCGGCAAGCCGGCATTACTCGGGAGCCCGAGACATGGGAGGAGTTCCGGGCGATGCTGAAAGCGATCATCGACCATGATCCGGAGAAGAAGGGCGTGCGGGGACTGACCTCCGTCGGCAACCTGCTGCTCGGCGGGCTGTTCTGGCTGTACAGCTCCCCCGCCGCCACCAGCGACGGCAGCGGCAGCGACTTCAAGTGGATCAAGGAGGACGGCCGCTACATTCCCGCCGTATTCTCCAAGCATTCCATCGAATCGCTGAAGCTGCTGCGGGACTTCTACGCCTCCGGCCTGATTGATCCCGACCTCCCGGTCACCCGGGGGGAGATGGCCAGGGACAAGTTCGCCGAAGGCAAAGTGGCTGCGCTGATCTTGGCGGGCGGCGCGCAAAACTTGGACGTGAGCATCTACAAGGAGAGGTGGCTGAAGCTTCATCCGGAAGATACGTCCTTCTACGACAAGGTTAAGCTGCTTAAGCCGCTGCCGGCGCTGGACGGCAACCGGTACCATGCCGTGTTCAAAACGTTCTGGTCGGAAAGCTATATTTCCGCGAAGGTGGACGACCGGAAGATGGCCCGCATTCTGGAGCTGTTCGATTATATGAATACGGACGAGTTCAAGGAGATGCGGCGTTTCGGCTTGGAAAACGAAGACTTCGTCAGGGAGAACGGCCGCATTCAGCCGCTCGATCCGGACGCCAGCGTCATGACGAAATACAAGGCGTTCTCCGCCTTCGCCAATCTGCTCGATTGGGACGGCATGTTCAAGCTGAATCCGGATTACGTCGGCATCACCCCGGAAGCAAGAGAGGCGCAGCGGGAACTGGTCGACTACTCCATGCGCGAGACTCGCAAGCAGGCTTACGAGCCGCGGCTGACGCGGTTGTCCACCCCGGCCAAGGACGGCTTCACGATCTTCGACAGCGACGATATGATCCGCGTTATGATCAGCGACCTGCCCGTGGAAGCGGCATGGCAGTCCATTATCGACGGCTATAAAGAAAAAGGCCTCGACCGAATGGTCGAGGAAGTGAATGCACGAGCCCGTGAGCTCGGCATCGAGTAAGCTATTATTTGGCGTACCGGTGGCTGCCGATCGTCGCGATCGTCTCCAGACCGGACCAGAACGACCCCTTGGTCACTCTGGGGTTATAGAAATAGACGGCGTCCTTCACGTTGTTCTTCCCGTTCAGCGCGTCTTTGGCGGCGCGCAGGACGGTCGCGTTCGGCTTGCTCTTGTCGAGCAGGCCGTTGTGCGCGGGCGGAAACTGCTTGCCCGAGTAGATGACGTCGCGAATCGAATTGGGAAAGCGCGAGTCCGCCACGCGGTTAAGCACGACGTTCGCAACCGCCAGATGCGCCTCGTACGACTCGTAGCCGACTTCGACTTGCACGAGCTTGGCCAGCAGACGGTAATCTTCCTCGGTGAACGGCTTCGCCTCGTTATCGAAAATCGAAGGCACGACGACCTGAAGCTTCGTTCCGGCCTCTACGGCCTCGGCTTTATCCAGCCCGTTGCGCTTGAGCAGCACGGCCTTGCTGACGCCATGCGCCTCGGCGATTTCCTGCAATCCGTAATGTTCCTCCACGACCGCGGGTTCGACCGATTCGATTTCGGCCAGCAACGCTTCCGGGTCCCACTTGATCTTCGCGTGCAGCAGCTCGGCGACGTAGCGCACCGGAATATAGATTCTGCCTTCCGAGAAGAACGGCGCGGCGTCCATCACGTAGCGCGAATCGTTGAAGTAGACGACGGGCACGCCGTTGGTCAACACAATCTTGTCATTGTATGCGGTATGGATCGTCACCGCTTCGTTCTCCGAATCCCATTCGGCTGTCGCGTTCAGCAAGCCGGTCACGCTCGCGATCGGCAGGAACAGCCTGCCTCCGAGAATTTGCGCCGGTTCGGTCAGCTTGACCGTCTTCCCGTCGACCTTGACCGTAATAGGGTCCTCGTCCGCGGCCGCCGCCGACGGCAATCCGATGCCGAGCAGGAGCAGAGCGGAGAGCGACAGGAGCAGGATCGCCCGAATTTGCTTGCTTCTATGGAGCATGAGAACCTCCCGAAGGTACAAAATGTATCGTTAGCGTTTTCTTGCTACTGTAAAAATATATCACAACACCGGGGGCGAGCAGGATTAACTTTTTCACACAAATGAGGGTTTTCGCGAAAAAAGAGAGGCTCGGGCTGCTGCGCCCGGCCTCTCCGTTCGGAATAATTGCGCGACTTCTACCCTTTGGAACGCACGAGCAGATAGAGGAAGTACGGAGCGCCGATGACGGCGACGACGATGCCGGTCGGAATTTCCGACGGCTGGAACACCCATCTGCCCAGCGTGTCCGCCACGAGGACGAGCAGCGAGCCGGTCAACACGGTCGTCGGCAGCAGGATCTGATACCTCTGCCCGACAAGCCGCTTGGCCAGATGGGGCGCGATCAACCCGACGAAGCCGATGCTTCCGCTGACCGCCACGCACGAGCCCGCCAAGCCGACGGCGGCGCCCAGCAGCAGCAGCTGTTCCCGGCTCACGGCCGCGCCCAGATTTTTCGCCAGCGAATCTCCCAAAGACAGCACGTTCACGGTCTGGGATTTCAAGTAGACGTAAGGCAACAGGATGCAGATGAAAGGAAGCAGCGCCCAGACGAACTTCCAATCCTTGCCCCATATGCTGCCCGCCATCCAGGTAGCCACGAATTGGTATTGATCCGGGCTGATTCTCAGCGTGATCACGATCGTAGCAGCCGAGATGCCCGAATTGAGCGCGATGCCGTTCAGAATGAGCCTATTCGACGACAATCCCCTGTGCCTGCGATACGACATGGCGAAGACGAGCAGAGCCGCCACGCCGCCTCCGACCCAAGCGAGCACCGGCAGCACGAAAGCGGAAGCTGCCGTGATCGTCGGGAAGAAGGCGACGTACATCAGAATCATGAATCCGGCGCCGGAGTTGATGCCGATAATGCCCGCATCCGCCAGCGCGTTGCGCGAGATCGATTGAAGGACGCAGCCGGACAACGCGAGGCCGGCGCCGATCAGGATGGAGATGACGATCCGGGGCAGCCGGAATTCGTACAGGATCAAGTTTTGCTGAGCCGTTCCTTCGCCGAACAGCGTTCTTACTAAGTCCAAGGGGGTCAACCGGATAAATCCGGTATTCATACTGGCCATGAATGCCAGAATAATGGCAGCGGACAGAATGAAGAGAACGATAATGTTGCGTTTGCGCTTGGCGAGCTCCTCGGGAGATTTCAACCTTATGTATTCGCCCATCCCTACAGCTCCCTCCTTTCCTTATTCGCAAGATAGAGGAAGAAGGGCACCCCGATAAGCGCGATCAGCGCGCCGATCGGCGTCTCGAAGCCCGGACGCACCGTTCTCGCCGCCAAGTCGGCCAGCACGACGAGCACTGCCCCAAGCACGGCCGAAGTCGGTATAATCCACCGGTAATCCACGCCGACCAGCTTGCGCGCGAAGTGAGGCACGAGCAAGCCCACGAACGAAACCGCCCCTACTGCGGATACGGCCGAGCCCGCAAGCACGATGACGATGACCGTTCCCATGAACTTGGTAAAGCCCGAACGAAGGCCGAGCCCTTTGGCCACGTCTTCGCCGAGGCTGAGCAGCGTGATGGATCTCGACAAGACGATCGCTCCGGCGATGGCCGCCAGGATCCACGGAAACATGACCTTCAAGTGGAACCATCTCGTGCCGGCCACGCCTCCGGCATACCAGAACGCCAGGTCCTGACCGATGCGAAAATGGAGCGCTATGCCTTCGCTTAGCGCGGTCAGCAGAGCGGACAGCGCGGCGCCCGCGAGCACGAGGCGAATCGGCGTCAGCCCGCCCTTGGCGATCGATCCGAGCGCGAATACGAACATGGCGCTTAACGCCGCGCCGATAAAACAGACCAGAACGAGGTACGAATAAGACATGCCCGGGAAAAAGGCAAAACAAACCGCGAGAGCGAAGCCCGCTCCCGAGTTTAATCCCAGCAAACCCGAATCGGCCAGCGGATTGCGCATCATCCCTTGCAGAATCGCGCCCGCTACCGCGAAGCTGCTGCCCACGAGAACGCATCCGAGCACCCTCGGCAAACGCAGCTCCTGAATAACCTGGTGATCGGTCAAATCCGGATTGTATTGGAAAACAGCCAACCATACCTCTTCGAAACGGATATCTCTCGCTCCGAACGTCACCGACACGCCGATGCCCAAGATTAGCGCGACGATGCCGCCCAGAATGATCAGAATGGCGACATTCGGACGCGAATGAATTTGCTTGACCGCTTCGGCCGCGCTCGCCGGCCCGACGGATTCCAGCGCATCGGGAGCCGCGGACGATTGCCCGGGCTCTTGGGATTGTTTGCTTATTACTGCCACGTTAGGTCTTCCCCAGTCTAGTGAATTTTTGCAGTAACTCGAATTCTGCAAGCCGACTCTTTATATTGATAAAGATTATCATTATCATTTTTTGCTGTCAATGATTAATCCCGATTGCTCTCGTGCGGGGGGAGACCTCGGAGCCCAAATATGTTTTAATAGTACTGTAGCCCGACAACGCCCGAGAAGGAGGAACGAACCCGATGGAAATCCGATCGTTTTTGCTGCCCAAAGAAAAAGTCGCGTATTTAACGACCGCGGAGTCCATGAAGGAAGCGCTGGAGCTGCTGGAGGCTTCCCAATACTCCGCCGTGCCCGTCATAGATACGAAAGGCAAATATATCGGCACCCTGTCCGAAGGAGATCTGCTCTGGAAGCTGAAATGCACTCCCGGACTGAGCTTCGACAATATGGACAAAATTCCGGTCTCGGAGATCAAGAAACGGATCTACAACGAGTGCGTGGCGATTAACGCCCATATGGAAGACATGCTGACGCTGGCCGCCGACCAGAACTTCGTTCCCGTCGTCGACGACGCTCGCGTGTTCCTGGGCCTGATCAGGCGTAAGGACATCATCGAATACTACACGAGAAACATCACCGACTAGCGCCGCGATCTTCCTCGGCCTCGTTCGCCCATGCCTTTACACGCAATAAGTATTCCGTGACCTTCTCGTCCTCTTCCCGAGCATATTCGCAATTCAGGCGTCCGGCAACATCCGCGGCGGTTCTGCGGAACAGCTCGGTCATTTCGAACAACGCCGTCCACACGTTTTCGTACGCGCCGCCCGGGTAAGTCGCCATCAGCTGCCGCCAATCCCGCTCCGACATATACTTCTCCAAGTACTTTCCGCATTTGCCGATGCTGACCGAGAAGCCCGTCTCGAATCCGACCCGCCATTCGATCATCTTCAGCAGCATCGGCCTCATGATCGAATTCAAGTGCTCCAGAGCAAACAAAATTTCCTTCCTCCACAGCCCTTTGGCGACATACGTAGACGTCATCCAAAATTCGTTGCAGCAATCCGCGATAAATTCCGCCGACGGGCGCTTGACCCAGTGGTCCTCGTCGCTGGAGGGCGGAACGTCCGGAAAAACGCCGTCCTTGTCGAGCAGCACCTGCATCAGCTTGTCTTCCTTGCGGTATTCCTCCGCCTCGTCCAACGGAATCAGGGTAAGATCCGCCTTGTTGCCGTCCGTAAAAATCATTAAATAGGAAAAACGCCTTCCCAATTCGGACGGAAATAAGGCCATATCCTCCGGCGTCTGCAGGATGATGCGCTCCCCGAAGCGGTCGATCCAGGACGGATCGTCGATAAAGAGAGCCATGTCCGTGACGTGATAGCTGATGTCGTAGTCCTGGAAAACGTCCCTGGGGGCGTTCGGATTCGTCCGTGAGCCCTCCAGCGTAACGGCGCGGATCTGCTCGCGCTCTCTCGCGAAGTTCAGAAACAGCTCCATCATTTCTCGTTCGCTTCTCATGCTTCCCCTCGCCTCTCTCCGGTTCCCCAGTCTACACCGTACATCCTCCCTACTCCAATTCAAGGGTCATGAACGCGCTGTAAGGGTCCTCTGCGTAGTCGGCGAACGGCTCGCAGTAGCGAAAACCGAAGCTCTCGTACAAGGCTCTGGCCGGGACGAACGACTCCATCGAGCCCGTCTCCAGGCTTAATCTCCGGTAACCGCGCCTCCTGGCTTCGTCCACGATATGCTGAAGCATGCGCCTGGCGACGCCCTTCCTCAGATGAGCCGAAGCCGTACGCATCGATTTGATTTCTCCGTGCAGCGGGTCCAGTTCCTTCAGCGCCCCGCAGCCCATCAATTCGCCCTGATCCCATACGCTCCAGAACGTGACGTCCGGCCGTTTCAGCCCGGTCAGATCCAAGGCATGCACGCTTTCCGGCGGAGACCCTTCCGCCATCGACGCCAGATGCTGCCGAATGAGCTCCCGCACCTCGCCGCCCGTCAAATCGTCCTCTCTGATTTCCATCGTTACCGCTCCTCGCCGTCCAGGTCTCTTTTTAATTGTTATTCATCTTCCAAGATATCAAATCTGTTCCGCAACCGTCCACGGAAAAATACGTTCTTACATTAGAATATAGAGGGCAGTTCCGTTGTCGAAGCGACTTCGGAGCCGCCCTCTCCGTCTATTTGCGCAAGCCGGTCAAAAGGTGTATACGAAAGGTAAAGACTAGTATATGGATGACCGTCGCCCCCGTTCCTATACTTGAATTAGGAAGCGAAGCTGCCCTGGTGCAGCGGGACTCACCATCATCAGACATTGTGGAGGGGTAGTATGAAGCTGGGCAGGAAATTCCTCTTGATCACGACCTTGATTGTCAGCGTGGCACTGGCCGCGTGCGGCAACAATGCGAAGGAAACGCAGAAGTCGTCGCCGAGCGCATCGCCGTCGGCGTCAGCCAGCTCGAGCGGTTCGAGCGGACCCGAGAGCGGCGGAGTGATCGAGGTATCGACGGTGTCTCCGAGCGATCCGTACCTGAAGTTCGACGAAGGCGAAAGCTGGGAGAAGAACGCCGTGTACGACGCCTACGAGAAAGATGTCGGGGTCAAAATCACGAACAAATGGATCGCCGACATCACTCAATTCAAGGAAAAAGTAAAAATTACGATTGCCTCCGACGATCTGCCGGATTTCCTGCTGGTCAACGCGACTCAGCTCAAAGAGCTGACCGAAGCCGACATGATTATGGATTTGACGGATGTGTACGAGCAACATGCGACGGAAGAAACGAAAAAGTTTCTGACGATGGACGGCGGCCTGCAGATGAAGACGGCTACGTTCGACGGCAAGCTGATGGGCATTCCCAGCTCTTATAATCCGTACCAGTATCAGTACCTGTACGTCCGCACGGATTGGTTGAAGGAGCTGAACCTGCCCGAGCCTAAGACGATGGCCGATGTGGTAGCGATCTCCGAAGAGTTCAAAGCGAAAAACCCGGGCGGCAAAAGCACGACCTACGGGCTTGCGGTCAGCAAAAACCCGTTCAGCATCGAGACTGGGGTAACCGGATTGCGCGCCTTCCTCAACGGCTATCACGCCTACGAGAACATCTGGATCGAAGACGGCAACGGCGGTCTGATGAACAGCGACGTCCAACCGGAAGTAAAGCAGGCGTTGGTCGCGCTTCAGGATATGTTCAAGAAAGGCCTGATCGACCCGGAATTCGCCGTCAAGGACACGGAAAAAGCAGCCGAGCTGCTCTACGACGACGGCATCGGCATGGTGTTCGGCGCTACCTGGACTCCGGCTCAACTCGTTAAGGGCGCGGTCAAAGACGGCAAAGTCGTGCAAGAATGGGGCGTCTTCCCGATTCCGTCGGTGGACGGCAACCCGGCTCGTCCGCAGATCGGTATCGGCGTAGACGAATACTACGTCATTTCCAAGAAAGCGAAGCATCCGGAAGGCGTCATCAAGCTGTTGAACCAATGGATCGTTATCGACAACCATCCGACACCGGAGCAGAAGGTGTACACGTTAGGCAAGGACCTGGTCGAGAAAGGCAGCAACTACTGGCTGCTCAATCCGCTTCGCGTCGGCAAACAGCTCGACAACAACGGAGAGATCCTTCCTAAAGCCATCGAAACCAAGGACGCGAGCATCCTGCAAACGCAAGACCAGAAAAATCGTTACGAGGGTGCGATGAAATTTGTCAACGGCGATACGAGCATGTGGTGGGAATACTTGATTTCCGGTCCGAAGGGCGCCCTGTCCCTCAACCCGGAAATTCAGAACAACAAACAATACATGCAGAACAAATTCTACGGCACTCCGACGCCTACGATGGCCGACAGACAGGAAATTCTGGTCAAGAAGCGCGACGAAGTGTACTTCAAGATCATTATGAATCAAGTGTCCGTCGATGAATTCGACAAGTTTGTGGAAGAGTGGAAAAAGCTCGGCGGAGACGAGATTACGAAGGAAGTCAACGAATGGTACGCCGCCAATAAATAAACCCGGACACGCGAGAAAGAGGGATGGGTCCACACCATCCCTCTTTACCGTTGACAGCCCGGCTCAGCTTAACATCGAGGTGAATGGCATGAATGGACTAACAAGGATATGGAAGAGGGAATGGCCGCTGCATTTGATGCTGATTCCGGGCCTTTTCCTGGTGCTGCTGTTCAGCTACGTCCCGATGGCGGGCATCATCATGGCTTTTCAGAAATACGTGCCGAACAAAGGCTTGTTCGGTTCCCCTCTCATCGGCATGAAAAACTTCCAACTGCTGATCGACTACCCGGATATCGGGCGCGTTTTCTTCAATACGATGTTTATTGCGGTCATGAAAATAGCGGCCGGACTGTTCGTGCCGATTACGATAGCGATTCTTCTTAACGAGCTGCGTCGGGAATGGATCAAGCGGACGTTTCAGACGCTCGTCTACTTGCCTCATTTTATGTCTTGGGTGCTGCTGAGCGGAATACTCGTCGACATCTTGTCCCCCTCCTCCGGCATTTTTAATCAGGTGCTTGGATGGTTCGGAATCAAACCGATCTTTTTCCTGGGAAGCAACGACTGGTTCCCGTACGTCATGGTAGCTTCTGACGTATGGAAAGAGTTCGGCTTCGGCACGATCGTTTACTTGGCCGCGCTGACAAGCATCAACCCTTCTCTATATGAAGCGGCAGCCATGGACGGCGCTGGGCGGATTAAGCAGACGTTCTATGTCACGATCCCCGGCATGATGCCGATCATCGTACTGATGCTGACGCTGAACATCGGCAACGTGCTTAACGCCGGCTTTGAACAAATTTTCAACCTGTACAGCCCTCCCGTCTACGAAAGCGCGGATATCATCGATACCTTCGTCTACCGCATGGGCGTGCAGCAAGCTCAGTTCGGCTTTGCTACAGCCGTAGGCCTGCTCAAATCGATCGTCTCGTTTCTGTTCGTGTCGCTGTCCTACGTCCTAGCCTACCGGCTGGCGAATTACCGCATTTTCTAATGATCCGCCCGCCGTTCAGAAGGGAGACTTACCATGATTACTGATCGATCGCTCGGCAGAAGAATTTTTATTGCGGGAAACTTCACGTTCCTGCTGCTGATCTCCTTTCTCTGCCTGATGCCTATTATGCATATTCTGGCCATTTCGTTCAGCTCCGGAGCCGCGGCTGCAGCCGGCAAAGTGTCCCTGTGGCCGGTCGACTTCACGACCGCCGCCTACGAGAACGTGTTCGGCAAGCCCGAGTACTTGCGCGCCTTCTGGGTGTCGATCCAACGCGTGCTGCTGGGTACTTCCCTGAGCATGACGCTGATGATCGTCACCGCTTATCCGCTGTCCAAAGCCCCCCATCAGTTCCGGCTCAGAACGTTCTACGCATGGCTGTTCGTGTTTACGATTCTGTTCAGCGGAGGGCTGATTCCGACCTATTTGACCGTCAAAAATCTCGGGCTCATCGACACGCTGTGGGCGCTCGTGCTGCCGACGGCGATCCCGGTTTTCAACGTCATCCTGCTGCTGAACTTCTTCCGCAATCTGCCCAAGGAGCTGGAGGAATCGTCGCGCATCGACGGCGCGGGCCATTTCAAAACGCTGTGGAAAATCTACGTCCCCCTCTCCCTGCCCGCCTTGGCGACAACGGGGCTGTTCACGGTCGTCGGGCATTGGAACAGCTGGTTCGACGGCATGCTGTACATGAACCATTCCGAGAACTACCCGCTGCAGACGTTCCTGCAGACGGTCATCATCAAGATGGATTTCCGCTTCATCAAGGCGGAGAACGTCGAGCTGATGATCAAGCTGTCCGACCGCACGAGCCGGGCGGCGCAAATCTTCGTGGCGGCGTTCCCGATTCTGATCGTCTATCCGTTCCTGCAGCGCTTTTTCATTAAAGGCATTGTCATGGGAAGCGTAAAAGAATAAGATCGGAGTTACTCACAACTTGGCGAAAACGAACCGGGAGCGCGAGCGATGAAGAACCTATTCTTTCTGCACGAGTCGTCCATATTCAAGAAAATCATGGCTGCCTTCCTGGCGGCCTTGTTGCCTATGCTGGCGATCACCTGGATGATCAACGAGCGGGGCTCGGCCAACATCCGCAGCGAAATATCCGGTTCTGTGCTGAACACGACCCGATTCTATATGGACTCCCTGGACAAGGAAGCGGACCGGATCAGCCGCTATCTGCCCAACTACGTCATGGATCAGGACTTGATGGAAGTCGCGGCCACCGGCAACGAGATGAGCTCCTACGAGCGTTCGAGCAAAATTCTCGACATCCAGCGCCGGCTGGAGCTGATGAAAAATTCCAGCCCGTACATCCGGGAGGCCAAAGCCTACATCCCCCTTATCGAGCGGACGGTTCTGAGCAACAATTACGAAACCCATCTGGACGAACGGGAATACGTATCGATGCAGAACGGGGCCAAAGCTTACGACGAAGCTTTTATTTACTGGAACGATCGCTATTTCATTACGATGCAGTATCCCGTCAGCACGTCCCGAAGTCCGCTGTACGTCGTGGGCGTCGAGCTGTCGGCTTCCAAGATCCGGGAGACGCTGGCGCAGATCGGCGGCGCCCGGGGCGGACACAGCGTGCTACTGAATTTGAAGCGCGGCTGGCACATCGACACGGGCATGGACCCGGAGCTGCTGGAACGGGTGACGGCATTCGCGTCGGCCAAACAGGAAGCGCTTTCCGAAGAAGGCTACGGAACGATCGTCCACCAGGGCGAGCGTCTGCTCGCCGTCTACAAATACTCCAGCCTGTGGAACGCCTACTCGGTCACCTGCATTCCGGAGGCCATGATCCTCGGCTCCTTGCAGATGTACCGGACGCTGTTCTGGTGGGCTTGCGTCCTTGCGGTCGCCATTGTGCTGTTCTTCACTTATTTCCTGCTGCGCCTGATCTACCGGCCGCTGATGAAGCTGGTCCACTCCTTCCGCCGCGTTCAGCAGAACCGGCTGGAGCCGATCCCGATCAATCGCGGAGCCGACGAATTCGGTTATCTGTACCAGGCGTTCAACGACACCGTGCGCTCCTTGAAAACGCTCATCGAGGAAAACTACGAGCAGCAGATCCGCAACCAGCGATCGGAGCTGAAGCGGCTGCAGTCGCAGATCAATCCTCATTTTCTGTACAACTGCTTCTTCGTGCTTTGCAGATTGATCAAATCCGACAAGCATAAGGAGAAAGCCTATCGATTTTGCCTGTACATCGGACAATACTTCCAGTTCATTACCCGCAACGACGAGGACGACATTCCGCTGGAGCAGGAGATGGAGCATTCCCGAACTTACGTCAAAATGCAGACGATCTGCTACGGCGACCGGATCGAGGTCGGGTTCGACGGAGAGGTCCCCCCTATTTACGTGCCGAGGTTGATTTTGCAGCCGGTTATCGAGAATGCGTACAAGCATGCGCTCGGCAATAGGCTTCATCCGGGGGAGCTATGGGTGCATACCGAGCTAAGGGGCGACGAATTTACGATATATGTAGAGGACAACGGCCAAAGCATCAAGGACGAGGAGATCGAGCTAATGCGCAGGAAGCTGCGGCATTCCACGAGCCGGATCGAGGAGACGACCGGACTCCTGAACGTCCACCGCCGGATTCAGCTGCGCTACGGAGAATCGTACGGCCTGTCCGTGGCGAGATCGGAGCTGGGCGGGCTGAAGGTCGGCATCAAATTATGCGCGAGCGACAGGGGGAACGAACATGTACAGACTGCTGATCGTTGACGACCTCCCCATTATCGTCGAGGGGCTTGTGGAGCTGTTCGAGCAGAACGGGCATTTGCCGCTGGAGACGGTGACGGCCTATTCGGGCGAGGAAGCGCTGGAGGTGCTGTCCTCCAGGCGCATCGATATCGTGATGTCCGACATCAAGATGCCGGGCATCGAAGGCATCGAGCTGCTGCGGGAGATCAAGTCCCAGTGGCCGGCTTGCAAGGTGATTTTCCTGACCGGGTACAACGACTTCGAATACGCCAAGAGCGCGCTCACCTACGGCGGCTTCGATTATATTCTGAAGGTCGAGAGCGACGATAAGATCGTACAGGCGGTGCAGCGGGCCGTCGCCAAAATCGAGGAGGAGCAGGACCAGGCGAACATGATCGTCCGGGCGCAGTCCAAGATGAGACAGGCGTTGCCCTCGCTGCAGAAGGACTATATATGGGGACTGCTCCAAGGCAAGCACGTCGCGGAAATCCAGCTCGACCGGATGTTCCGGGAGCTGGACATCCCGCTCGACGCGTCCCTGCCCGCGTATCTGCTCATCGGAAGACTGGATGCGTGGAAGGAGACGTTCACGGCCCCGGACAAGGCGCTGCTCTGCTATGCGATGCAAAATATCGGGGACGAGATGCTGTCCGCGCAGGTCCGATGCTTCTCCGTCGTCTTCGAGCTGTCCAAGGTCGCCTGGCTGATCCAGCCCAAGTCGTGCGCCGAGCCGGGCGGCGCGGAATGGCTTAAGGCGCACCGCTATGCGAGCGGCATTCTGGAGTCTGTGCAGGCGAACTGCCGCAAGCTGCTCGGGCTGTCGGTCTCCTTCCTGCTGGCGAGCGAGCCGGCGGACTGGGGGGCGCTGTCGGACCGTTTTCACTCCGTCAAATACGCTCTGAGCCTCGGGCACGGCTTGTTCAACGAAGTCATCCTGACCGATAAGGATCTGCCGCGGGGCCAGTCCGCCGAGTCTGCCGGGGTCGGGCGCGACAGCTTCTACCATGCCCGGGTCCAACTGCTGATGAGCTGCCTGGAAAACAACCGCCGCGAGCAGTTCGACCAGCTGTACGCCGAGCTTACGTCCGTCTGGAACGATCCGGCGGCGCCGCACGAGAGGAAAATCGAGCTGTACCATTCGCTGTCCGCCGTGTTCCTGTTCTGCCTTCAGCAGAACCGGGATGCCGGAGAATACGTCAATACGCAGCTCGATCTCGACAAGCTGTTCCGGTACGACGAAGCGATGTCGTGGCCTGAGCTGGTTCAATATTACCGGCAGATGGCCGACTGCTTCTTCGAATGGAACGCGCAGCGCGGCACGGAGCTCCCGGCCGAATTGGTCCACAAGGTGCACGGCTACATCGAAGAGAACATCGCTTCCGACATCTCCTTGACGGCGCTGGCGGACTACGTGAGCCTGAACCCGTCCTACCTGTCCCGCTTATACAAGCAAATTACGGGAGTCGGGCTGTCGAAATACGTGAACGATTACCGCAACATGAAAGCGAAGGAAATGCTGCTGAACACTTCGATGAAGGTAAGCGAGGTGGCCGCCGCGCTCGGCTACAACTCGGCGCTGGCGTTCATTCGCTTCTTCAAGAAACAGAACGACATGACGCCTCAGGATTTCCGCTCCGCGC
>NZ_JBEPYQ010000104.1:0-24795 GCF_041641335.1 Cohnella sp.
CACCGCCGGCGTCGCTCTGTCTTGGCGCGCGGGCGCTTTGCCCGTGCCGGGCGTGCCGCTGGGCGGGCACGTGCATGTGAGCGGCGCGGTGCTGCACGGCGAGCGGCTGCGCGCGCTCGACAACGCCGTGGCGCTGCCGCTTCGGCTGCTGGAGCCGCCGGGAGCGGGAAGCCGCCGTCCGCGCTACGGGGCGCTCGGCGACGTGCGGCGGCAGCCCCATGGCGGCTTTGAGTATCGGACGCCGCCGAGCTGGCTTGTCTCCCCGAGGCTTGCGCTCGGGGTATTCGCGCTGGTGAAAGTGGCGAGCGAGCATTCGCGCGAGTTGGCGGCTTGCGGCCGACCTTTCGACGAGGAGCGGGTGCGGGAGGCGTTCTACTCGGGCGACCGTGAGACGCTGCTGTCCGCGGCCGGACGAGTGCAACGAGCGCTTGCGGGAACGACGGGTTATGCGACTTATCGCGAGCCGATCGACTTCGTGTTCGAGGCGATCAAGCGGGGCAAGAGCTGGAACGAGAACGCCGACATCCGCGTGAAATGGCGAATTCCCGTGCGCTGACCGGGAGTTCGCCGGTGCCTTTTCGCGTAAAGAGGCAGGCAATTGGGACAACCTAATATAACGTTCGAAACAATTTACATAAAGAGAGTGGCGGAGGGAATTACTCGATAGAATCGTACAACGGTGCTCTGACGGAACGCGTGCGGAGGGAATTGTTCGAAAGAATCGTACAACGACTCGCACACGGGGCGCACATCGACAGGGTAACTCCAAAAAACTTACATCGATAATGAGTAAAAGCGCAAATGAGTCGCTATTGGGGATAGAATGCGTGTAGTATGGGTTTAGACATCGATATTAGATATAGAAGGAAACATAGATGACGGCTGGGGGTTCCGGGACATGGACGACAAGAACGTTGAAGCGGCAGCGGAGCAGAGCCCGGAGACGGATATCAAACGCAGAAAAAGAGAACATATCGAAATCTGTCTGCGCGAGGACGTGGAAGGCTGGGGCGAAGGAACGGGTTTCGATCGTTACCGCTTCCGCCACCTGGCGCTGCCGGAGCTTGATTTTGCGGATATCCGGCTGGATTCCTCGTTTCTGGGCCGCAACTTAAGAGCGCCGTTCGTCGTAAGTTCAATGACGGGCGGAACGCACGAGGCGGGACGCATCAATGTGCGTCTTGCGGAAGCGGCGCAGCGGCACGGCTGGGCGATGGGGCTCGGTTCGCTGCGTGCTGCGATCGAAGCTCCGGATTCCGTGGCGTCTTATCGGGTGAGGGAAGTCGCGCCCGACGTGCCTCTGCTGGCAAATCTGGGGGCGGCGCAACTGAACTACGGTTACGGCATCGCGGAATGCCGCAGAGCGGTGGAGATGACGGGCGCGGATGCGCTCGTTCTGCATCTTAACGGGATGCAGGAGGTGTTTCAGGATGGAGGGGACACCAATTTCCGCGGATTGCTGCGACGAATTTCGGAACTGTGCAAGGAAGCGGAGTTTCCGGTCGGCGTGAAGGAAGTCGGCATGGGGATCGACGGCGAGACGGTCCGAATGCTCACCGATATCGGCGTGGCGTTCGTGGACGTGGCGGGAGCGGGAGGCACCTCCTGGATCAAGGTGGAGAAATATCGGACGAAGATCAGGCTTCGTAAAATGGCGGCGGACGCGTTCGAGGAGTGGGGCAACCCGACGGCGGAATGTATTCGGGAGGCGAGAGAGGCTGCGCCGGATATGATTCTGATCGCGAGCGGCGGCGTAACGAACGGCCTGGAGGCCGCCAAGGCGCTGGCGCTCGGAGCCGACGCCGTCGCGTTCGGGAAAGCGCTGCTCGCGCCCGCGCTCGATTCCGAGGACGAACTGGACGAGCTGTTCGCGCGGGTCGAGTTCGAGCTGAAAGCGGCCATGTTTGGCATCGGCGCGGGGAGCTTGAACGAGCTGCGCGGCACGCGGCGCCTTGTGCGGCGAAGCTGAAGCGCGATGCGGGGAAGTTTGTTCAGGTTGGCTGAGTTCGGTCGAGAGAACATAGCGAGCGAATAAGCACGCCAGACGGTTCTATGGTGAGGTCGCAGGGAGACAGCGAGCGAATAAGCACATCAGGCGGCACTACGGAGAGGCCGAAGGCGGGGTGTCCCCGCCAGTCCCGATTTGATATAATGAGTATTGAACTTTGCACTGCTGCAAAATACCGGGAGGAAGACCATGGCTGGATATACCCCCATGATGGAGCAATATTTATCCGTCAAAGCGACGGCGAAAGACGCTTTGCTGTTTTTCCGCTTGGGCGATTTCTATGAAATGTTTTTCGAAGACGCGATCACGGCGTCGAGAGAATTGGAGATTACGCTGACCGGACGAGGCGCCGGGATGGAGGAACGGGTTCCGATGTGCGGAGTGCCCCACCATTCCGCGGAAGGATACATAGCTAGATTAGTAGAAAAAGGCTACAAAGTCGCCGTATGCGAGCAGGTCGAAGACCCGGCCAGCACGAAGGGCGTCGTCCGGCGCGAGATCGTGCGCATCGTGACGCCGGGAACGGTGATGGACGCGAAGCTGGTCGGCGACGCGTCCAACAATTTTATCGTCGGGGCGGCTTCGCAAGGGGGACGTCTCGGCGTCGCGGCTTGCGACCTGACGACCGGGGAGCTGTATTTGACCTCGTTCGCGCTGTCGCCCGAAGAGATCAACAATGTGCTGAACGTGTACCGGCCGTCGGAAGCGGTCGGGGACGAAGCGGCGATCGCGGCGATTCGCGAGACGCTGCATCCGGCGGGGCGCACTCTGTCGACGACGGTGCGCGAGGAAGCCGAGACAGGCAAGCTGGCCGCGCAATTCCCGGACGAGCCGTGGAGCGCGCACGAGCCGGTGCGGCAGCTGGCCGTGTCGCGTCTCGTCACTTATTTGGAAGAGACGCAGAAGAGATCGCTCGCGCATTTGCGCGCGGTTAAAGCTTACGATACGGAAGCTTATATGTCGCTCGACGCCTTTACCCGCCGCAACCTTGAGCTGACGGAGACGATTCGCGACCGCTCCCGCAAAGGCTCGCTGCTCGGGCTGCTGGACCGCACCCGTACGGCAATGGGCGCGCGGCTGCTCAAGCGCTGGATCGACCAGCCGCTGCTCAGCCGCGAGGAGACGGAGCGCCGGCTTGATGCGGTCGAGGCGCTCAACAAGGATTGGATCAAGCGCAAGGAGCTGAGGGACGAACTCGGCGAAGTGTACGACCTCGAACGTCTTGCCGGACGAATCGCTTACGGGACGGCCAACGCCCGGGATTTGAACGCGCTCAAAAACTCGCTCAGGCGAGTTCCCGCCGTGCAAGCGCTGTGCGAAAGCCTAGATGCGGCCCCGCTCGATTCCCTAGCGCAGGGCATGGACGCCTGCGAGGATATCGCGGACGCCATCGAAGCGGCCATTGCGGACGAGCCTCCGACGACGCTGAAGGACGGCGGCATTATTCGCCCCGGCTACGACGCGAAACTCGACGAGCTGCGGGAAGCGAGCCAGAACGGCAAGCAATGGATCGCCGAGCTGGAGCGGCGCGAACGCGAAGCGACGGGCATCAAGTCGCTCAAGATCGGCTTTAACAAAGTGTTCGGCTACTATTTGGAAGTGACCCGCGCGAATTTGACGAGCTTGCCGGAAGGCCGTTACGAGAGAAAGCAGACGCTGGCCAACGCCGAGCGGTTCGTCACGCCCGAGCTGAAGGAGAAGGAAGCGCTCATCCTGGAAGCGGAAGACCGGATGTTCGACATCGAATACGAGACGTTCATCGCCCTTCGCGACCGGATCGCGGGACAGATGTCGCGGCTGCAGCGGCTGGCGGAGAGTGTCGCGTCGCTTGACGTGCTGCAATCGTTCGCCGAAGCGAGCGCCGAGCGACGCTATACGCGCCCGAGCTGGACTGACGGCGACGGCTACGATCTCATTATCGAAGAAGGACGCCACCCGGTCGTCGAATCGGTGAACGAGAACGGCGTGTTTATCGCCAACGACACTTCGCTCACCGGGGAAGACGGCTCGATTCTGCTCATCACCGGGCCAAACATGGCCGGCAAGAGCACATACATGCGCCAGGTGGCGATGATCTGTCTCATGGCCCAGATCGGCTGCTTCGTGCCGGCTCGCCGGGCGGTGCTGCCGTTCGTCGACCGGATTTTCACCCGGATCGGGGCGGCGGACGATCTGGTCGGCGGCCAGAGCACGTTCATGGTCGAGATGAAGGACATCCAAGTCATGACCGAGCAGGCGACTTCGCGCAGCTTGATCATCATCGACGAGCTTGGACGCGGAACGTCGACGGACGAAGGAATGGCGATCGCTCAGGCGGTCATCGAATACGTGCATCATCATATCGGCTGCAAAGCGCTCGTCTCGACGCATTTTCACGAGCTGGCTCATCTCGAGTCGTCGCTCAGCGGTCTTCGCAACGGCTGCATGGCGGTCCGTGAGAGCGCGGACGGGGTTACGTTCCTGCGCAAGCTCGTGCCCGGAGCGGCGGATTCCAGCTACGGCATCTATTGCGCGCAGCTTGCGGGACTGCCGGAGACGATCGTCTCCAGGGCGTATTCGCTGCTGAACGATCGGGATACGGCGCCAGCCGCAGTTACGCCGACGAAGACCGAGCCGCCGAAACCGCAGGCCGTGCAGCAAGCGGCGCAAGAAGCGGCGGCAGCCTCCGGGGAACCGGCACCGCAGCCGATCGTGCAGCTCAGCCTGTTCCCCGAGGAAGCGCAGCCGGCCAAGCCGGCCAGACCGCCCGCGGCGGACAAGGTGCTGGACAAGCTCAGAAAGCTCGACGTCATGAGAATGACGCCGATGCAGGCGTTGGAATGGCTGAACGACGCAAGAAACCAATTGACGGAAAGCGGGGGAGCGTCATGAACCTGATCAGGAAAATCAAGCATTCCATCGTACTGCTGCTAACGTTCTCGTTATTTTTCGCATATGTTCCCGCAGCTCTTGGCGCAAGCGCCCAACAGGTTGAGGAAGTCAGGGGGCTGCTCGAGCAATATCATCTGAAGAGTCCAGATGATTCGGAGCTGGCGGACAAGGAAATCGACGAGATGGTCGATTCTCTGGACGATCCGTACACGCAATATTTCGACGACCAGGAATGGAAGGCCTATAGCTCTGAACTGGAGCAGACGTTCGTCGGCATCGGCATCGTTATGATGGAAGAGAAAGGAAAGATCTACGTCGAGGACGTGATCGCGGACAGCCCGGCGTCGTCGGTCGGCATTGTTGCGGGCGATCTGCTCGTCGCGGCGGACGGGAAGTCGTTCGTAGGAAAAACGATGGCCGACATTCAGAAGGAGCTTCGCGGCGAGGAAGGAACGGTCGTGGCGCTTACAGTGTCCCGCAGCGGCAAGGAGCTCAAATTCAAGATTACGCGCAAGCAGGTGCACGTGCCGGTCGTCTCGACCAAAATGCTCGATCAAGGCATCGGTTACTTGGCGTTGACCAGCTTTACTTCCGAAGCCGGCAAAGAGGTGAAGCGCGAGCTGGAGAAGCTCGAGAAGAACGGTCTTGCTTCGCTCGTGCTCGATTTGCGCAACAACGGCGGCGGTTATGTCAGCGCTGCGCAAGAAGTCGCCGGGTTGTTCGTCAAGGAAGGCGTACTGGCGCACATGAGAGACCGCAACGGACACGACGAGCCGCTGTCCATCTCCGGAACGTCGAGACCGTATGAGGTCGTCGTGCTCGTCAACGGCAACACGGCAAGCGCATCGGAATTGCTGTCGGGCGCGCTTCGGGATTACGGCGTTGGGCAGCTCGTCGGCACGAAGACTTACGGCAAAGGCGTCGTTCAGTCGCTTATTCCGCTCAAGAGCGGCGGCGTGCTGAAAGTAACGATCCAAGAATACTACACCCCCAAGGGGAAAAAGGTGGACCAGGTCGGCCTGACTCCGGATCTGACGATGAGCGGAGCCGCCGAGCAGTTGATCGGCGCTTTCCGCCTCGCGGGCGGCACGAAGCTGGCCGTCAGCTGGAACAAGGGCATCCTGACGTTAAACGGCGTGCGCATGTCGCAGCCCGATGCCGCGAGGAAGGAAGGCAATCTGTGGTATGTCAACTTGAAGCTCGGTACCGAGATTGCAGGCGCCAAGCTGACATACGATGCCAAAAGCCGCACGTACACGCTGACTAAAGGCAGTCAGAAAGAGACGATCAAGGCAACCGATTCCCGCGTTAAAATCAAGGACGGGCGTACGAGCATCGACGTTCGTCTGCTGGCGAAATGGTTCAAAGGCGTCACTTTCTCAGCGTCCGGCGAGACGCTGAAGCTGGGATCGCGGTAATGCGGAGCGCGACAGGATAGGGAAAGGAGGAGAACGGGATGGGAATCATTCGCCCGCTCGACGAACATTTGGCGAACCAGATTGCCGCGGGAGAGGTCGTCGAACGGCCGGCTTCCGTGCTGAAGGAGCTGATCGAGAACGCCGTCGACGCCGGCGCGAGTCGGATCGACGTATCCGCGGAGGAAGGCGGCTTGCAGCTGCTTCGGGTGGCGGACAACGGCGGCGGCATTCAGCCTGACGATATGCTGATCGCTTTCCAGCGGCATGCCACGAGTAAAATATCCACCGACAAAGACTTGTTCCAGATTGCCACGCTCGGATTTCGCGGAGAGGCGCTGCCGAGTATCGCGGCGGTCGCCAAGGTGAAGTGCGTCAGCGCGACGGACGACAGCGGGCTGGGCAGTCTGCTCGAGATCGAAGCCGGTACGGTGGCCGCCAATCGCGAGACGAACGCACCCAAGGGCACGGAGATGGTCGTCAAGGAGATTTTCTACAATACGCCGGCGCGGCTGAAATATATGAAGACGATCCAGACGGAGCTCGGCCATTTGTCCGATATCGTCTACCGGCAGGCGCTCGCCAAACCGGATATCGCGTTTACTTTCACGCACAACGGCAACGTGCTGCTGCGCACGCCGGGAACCGGCGACCTTCGCCAGGTGGTGGCGGCGATCTACGGAACGGCTTCAGCGAAAGCGATGATCGAGGTGAGGGACGAAAATCCCGACTATTCGCTCTCCGGGCTGATCGCCATGCCGACGGAGACGAGGGCGAATCGCAACGCGCTGACCGTGCTCGTCAACGGGAGGTACGTTCGCAGCCAGGCCGTGATGCAGCCGCTGCTGCAGGCGTATCATACGCTGCTGCCGCTGCATCGCTATCCGCTCGCCGTGCTCGACTTGCGGATGCACCCGACGCTCGTGGACGTCAACGTTCATCCCGCCAAGCTGGAGGTACGCTTCAGCAAGGAGCCCGAGCTGCGCGCTTTTGTGGAGAGCGCGATCAAGAAGGCGCTAAGCACGCAGACGTACATCCCGTCGGGCGCGGCCGTTCGGACTCCGAAGACGAACGTGTGGGTGCAGGAGCAGATCCGGTTCCAGCTTCCTCCCGGAAGGGAGGAAGCCGAACCGGCGCAGGCGCCGCTGCCGGAACCGCCGGCGGATGCCTCGCAGCGTTCACGCGAACCGGAGGAGCGGCAGTTCGGAGAAGTCTCCGTCAAGGAAACGGCGGCGGCTTACGATTGGCAGAACGCCCAGCCGCCGGCATCGGACAGCGGGCCTCGGTCCGCCTCGGTATCAACGGAGCGGAATGCTCCTTCCGCCGGGACTCAGGCGAGTCCCCGATACGACCGGCCGCAGACGAGCCAGCCGCAATCTCGCTCGTCGACCGTTTGGCCGGCCGCGACGGCCTCGGCCGATCCGATTCCGTCCGAAGTATGGAAGAGCGCGTTCGCCGCGCCTGACGTTCGGCCCGCCGTTCCGGAGTTTCCGGAGCTCGGCTGGGTCGGGCAGCTGCACGGTACGTATATCGTCGCGCAGAATCCGAACGGCCTTTATTTGATCGACCAGCACGCCGCTCACGAGCGCATTCACTACGAGTACTATTACGACAAATTCGGTCGGCCGGAGGAGGCGAGCCAGGAGCTGCTGCTCCCGGTGACGCTCGAGTTCGCTCCGGACGAATGCGCCGTGCTGCGCGGTCGGCTTGCGGCTTTCGAGAGCGCGGGCGTATATATGGAGGATTTCGGGGGCAATACCTTTATCATAAGGGCGGCGCCCCATTGGTTCCCGTCCGGCGACGAAGCGGCGATCGTTCGCGAGATGGCGGAATGGATCATCGAGGAGAAAAGCGTCGATCTGCGCGTGCTGCGGGAGAAGGCGGCGATCATGTGCTCGTGCAAGGCGTCGATCAAAGCCAATCAGGCGCTGACGAGGGAATCCGGCGAGAAGCTGCTGGAGCGGCTGGCCGCCTGCAAGCAGCCTTACACCTGCCCGCACGGAAGGCCGATCGTCGTCAGCTTCAGCACGTACGAGCTTGAGAAAATGTTTAAGCGGGTGACGTCTTGATCGTAACGACTTCCCAGCGACCGGCCGCCCAAGAGATTGAGCGGGCCGTTCGGCTCGCGGCCGAACTCGGAGGCGCTTATGTTCCCAGAGGAACGCGGACGATTCGCTCGCTGCAGACGGCGGCGGGAGACCAAGAGGCGCTTGTCGTCGGCCCGCGGGACATCAGGCTGATAGCCGGTGAGGAGCCGCCGTTTTATTTTCACCCGAGCATGGCGCTTGTCAGAATCAAGGGCTTGCTGGCGGGAGGACGGGACACGCTGCTGGAGGTGTCCGGCGTCAAGGCGGGGGATACGGTGATCGACTGCACGGCGGGTCTGTGCTCCGATTCTCTCATGTTCAGTTATGCGGTGGGAGAAACGGGCAAAGTCACGGCGCTGGAAGCGGTGCTTAAGGTGCATGTCGTCGTGCGGGAGGGATTGCGAACGTACGAGACGGGCATTCCCGACGCCGATCGGGCGATGCGCGCCATCGAAGCCGTTCATGCCAGCTACGAGGAATGGCTTTCCCGCTTGCCGGACGACAGCGCCGACATCGTCTACTTCGATCCGATGTTCGAGAAGCCGGTGACCGCTTCGAGCGCGATCAGCCCGCTGCGCGCCTGGGCCGTCCACAGCCCGCTTACGGAAGATTCCGTCCGGGAGGCGCGGCGGGTTGCCCGCAGCAAAGTCGTTCTTAAAGACCATCGCGACAGCGGGAGGTTCGAGCAGCTCGGCTTCCGGCTGGTCAAATCGTCCTCGTCCGCCGTCGCATACGGAGTGATTGACGTTGAGTAACGAAGAAGAAGACAAGCGTCCGCCGCTGCTCGTGCTTGTCGGGCCGACCGCCGTCGGCAAAACCGCCCTCAGCCTGAAGCTGGCCAAGGCGCTGAACGCGGAAATCATCAGCGGCGATTCGATGCAGGTATACCGGGGAATGGACATCGGGACGGCCAAGCTTCGGCCGGAAGAGATGGAGGGCGTGCCGCACCATCTCATCGACATCCGCGACCCGGAGCATCCTTTTTCCGTTTCGGAGTTTCAGAGCTTGTGCACCGATGCCATCAAGGAGATCCACAGTCGCGGCAGATTGCCGTTTATCGTGGGGGGGACGGGATTATATGTGGAGTCCGTCTGCTACGGTTTCCGTTTCCAGGATTTCGGAGCGGACGAGGCGTACCGGGCGGAGATGAGGGCGTACGCCGTCGAGAAAGGCGCGCAGGCGCTGCACGGCAAGCTGGCGGAAGTCGATCCGGTCACGGCGGCCAAACTGCACCCGAACGACGAGGGGCGGATTATCCGCGCGCTCGAGGTGTTCAAGCTGACGGGCAAGCCGCTGTCCGAAGCGCAGAGCCAATCCAGGGGCGAGGAGAAGAAATCGCCTTACAAGCTGTGCCTGATCGGGCTGACGATGGAGCGGGACGAGCTGTACAGGCGAATCGACGCGAGGGTCGATCTGATGCTGGAAGCCGGACTGGTCGAGGAAGTGCGCGGATTGCTGGACGCGGGCGTGCCGCGGGGCTCCGTATCGATGCGCGGACTCGGCTACAAGGAGATCGCCGCTTACTTGGCAGGAGAGACTTCTTACGAGGATGCGGTGACGATTCTTAAGCGGGATACGCGGCATTTTGCCAAGCGCCAGTTAAGCTGGTTTCGCCATATGCAGGGGCTCGAATGGGCGGAAGTGGGCGACGATGCAAAAAACAGCGCCCTTTTCGAAAGGATATGTGCTATAATAGCAGGAAAGTTTCAGATTGATATTGAATATATTTGTTCATAAATATGAGTGGCGATGGGGGTTTACGGCCAATGAACAAGTCCATTAACATCCAGGATACCTTTCTCAATCAACTTCGCAAAGACAGCATTCCGGTCACTGTTTATTTGACCAACGGGTTTCAAATCCGCGGCATCGTCCGCGCGTTTGACAACTTCACCATCGTGATCGACAGCGAGGGGCGCCAGCAAATGGTGTATAAGCATGCGATCAGCACGTTTATGCCCCAGCGCAACGTTTCCCTCATGCAGCAGGACAGCGGAACGGACAACTGATCCGCCGTCCTCGCGACGAGGTCGAGTGAAACTTTTCCCCAGCCATACGCGTCTAAGAGAATAGGCCGGCACTTGGGCAACCCGCTAACCGGGTTGTTCTTTCTTTATTTCTTATTAAGCTGGGTAGATTAGAGACTATACAGGTTGAACCGAAGCTGTATCACAAAACCCAATGCAATGGAGAAAGGAAATGGTTTTGTCCGCGAGTTTTGGCTTTGAGTTTCTTGCCTATATAGGTCTTATCAATCAAAGAAACTCAAAACAACCTGTCTGAAGCCGGCAAAGCCATTCCTTTCGGAATGTAATGGACTTCTGACCACAGGTTCAACCTATGTAGAGAGAGAAACGGATAGAAGGGGAGACACAGATGAACCATCCGACAGTTCCAAGCCGATCGGGCAGCATGGAGAGAGGCGGCAAGACCGGCAGCAAAGGCAAGGGCAACGGGAATGGAAAAGGCAAGCGTCCCCGCAAGGGAAGAAAGAAGCTCGCGCTCGTATGGCTGTTTTTCATCGCCCTGGTTGCGATCGTATGCGCGGTCGTCGGTTACTTGCTCGTTATTTTGAACGGGGAACGCATTCTTAACGCCAATATCAACAAATTGAATCTGGATAAGGCCTCGATCGTCGTTGATCGCAACGGCAACGAAGTGGCCAAGCTGTACAATGCCGAGGGGAATCGGGAGTTCGCGCCGATCGGGGAAATTCCGAAGCTCGTGCAGGACGCGTTCGTCGCCACCGAGGACAAGCGCTTCTACGATCATAACGGCGTCGATCTGCTCGGCATCGGGCGCGCGCTCGTCAAGGACGTGATCGCCCGCAGCGCGGTCGAAGGCGCCAGCACGATTACGCAGCAGCTCGCCAAGAACCTGTTCCTGAACGCGGACAAGACGATTTTCCGCAAAGGCACGGAAGCGTCCATCGCGCTCGCGCTGGAGCAGAAGATGACGAAGCCGGAAATTTTGGAGCTGTACTTGAACCGGATTTATTTCGGCAAAGGCCAATACGGCATCAAGACGGCGGCCAAGTACTATTTCGACGTGGAAAATCTGGAGGATCTGAAGCTGTGGCAGATCGCCACGCTGGCCGGCATGCCGAAGGCTCCGAACACGTACAACCCGATCCGCAATCCGGAGAAATCGATGGAACGGCGCGCGGTCGTGCTGAAGCTGATGTACGATCAGGGTCTTATCACCGAGAAGGAAAAGGAAGCCGCGGCAAAACAAGTCTATAAGCCGTCCAAGGCGAGCAAGGTCGACCAAAAATATTTGGCGTTCCTCGATTACGTGCTTGACGAAGCTCAGGAGAAGACGAATCTCACCGAGGAGGAGCTGCGCAGCGCCGGCTACATCATTACGACGACGATCGATACGAAGGCGCAAGCGATCGCGGAGCAGGAATTCGCCAACGACGAGCGCTTCGAGAAGAGCGTGGACGAGCAGAAAGTCCAGGGCGCGATGGTCATTATGAACCAGCACGACGGCTCGCTCGTGGCAATGGTCGGCGGCAGGGACTACGAAGCGCAAGGCTGGAACCGCGCTGTCAAGCAACGGCAGCCGGGGTCGTCGTTTAAGCCGATTATCGATTACGGGCCGGCGCTCGAGTCCGGGGACTTCTTCCCATGGTCGATCGTTCAGGACGTGAAGAAATGCTTCGGCGATTACTGCCCGTCCAACTCCAACCGCAATCCGTATTTGGGCGCTATCCCGATGAGTCAGGCGATCAAGGAATCGCGCAACGTCTCGGCGGTCTGGCTTCTCAACGAGATCGGCATCGGCAACGGACTGAAGTTCGCCAAAAACCTTGGCATCGAGCTCGGACCGGAGGATCGCAACCTGTCCATCGCGCTGGGCGGACTTACGCACGGCGTCTCCCCGCTGCAGATGGCTCGAGCCTACTCGGCTTTCGCTAACGGAGGAAAGCTGTACGAGCCGCACAGCATTGTGAAAATCGAGGACGTCAACGGCAAGGTGATCCATCAGTTCGACGATAAGCCCGAGCAGGTCATGAAAGAGACGACCGCTCATTACATGACGGAACTGCTTTCCGGCGTCGTGCAGAAGGGCGGAACCGGAACGAGGGCGGCCATCAGCGGACGCACCGTCGTCGGCAAGACGGGAACGACGCAAGCGGGCATTCCGAATCTGAAGACGAGCAAAAACCGCGACGTCTGGTTCGTCGGATATACGCCGGAGCTGACGGCGGCCGTCTGGTTCGGCTACGACAAGACCGATAAGGATCATCTGCTCGACGGAAGCAGCGGACAGGCGGCCTCGATGTTCTCTGCGGTCATGTCCAAGGTGCTAGAAGGCTACAAGAAGAAGAGCTTCCCCGTTCCGTCCGGCGTTCAGGAGGAAGAGGAGCAGAAGCTTGATCCTGTAAGCGGACTGATGGTGTCTTACTCTCCGGAGGCGGTCAGCGTCGAGCTGATCTGGTCCGCGGTGCAAGGAGAGGGAATTTCGTACCGTATCTACCGCAAGGAAGCAAACGAAGCGGAATTCAGAATGATGGCCGAAGTGGCCGACGGTACGGCGTACGACGATATGGCGCTGCTGCCGGATCAGACGTACACCTACTACGTGACCGCGTACCAGCAGTCCACGGGGCTGGAGAGCGAGCCTTCCGAGCAGCAGACGATCACGGTGACGTCCGGCATGGAGACGACGCCACCGCCGGAGGAGAGCGAAGAGACCGTGCCGCCGGAAGGAACCGGCGAGCCGACCGAGACGACGGAGCCGCCGATCGAGGTTCCTGGAGAGTCGCCTACGCCGACTCCTTCGGAGGAAATTCCGCCTCCGGTCGCGACCGAAAGCCTGAACCCGGACATTCCGGCCTCAGGGGAAGAATCGGACACCGTTCCGCTGTTCGGGACGGTTCCGTAACCCAAGCTTCAGAGTCGAATCGCCTTCGGCATCCCCAGGATAGCGACACGCGTTTTGTCGAAGACGATTCGGAAAGAATAACGGCTTTGCGCTTTGCGAATCGTTATAACGAGGACGATACCGGCTTTCTCAAGCTGGTATCGTCCTTTTCTCGTTTTCGGGCGTTCCGCCGGGCGGAGGCAAACTGGTTAGCGAAGGCAACTTGTGGTAAGCTTTTCTTATATGGAGTTGCCATGGGCAACGCGATTAAGCCGTCTAACGGCGCAGCGCGAGCAAACAAGCTTACTAATGTTGAACGGACGGAAAGGAAAGTCGTGATGAAGCGTAAATTTTCGGATCGGGCCAACTGGCGGCGGATTTTGAAGAAGAGCTATGCATGCGTACCTATGGATGAGCCTCAGTTCAGGGGATTCGTGACGTTGTACCGGATCCACGAGCTGCGCGACCCGTTGTGGAAGGAATACAACGGGAGAAGGATGTGTCTGGCGGACCGCGGATATTTGTGGATGCAGCATTTTCCGAAGGGGGAGCATTTCGTCGTGACGACGATGTTCGACGATCGGGGCCAAGTCGTGCAGTGGTACATCGACATCTGCAAAATTCAAGGCTTGACCGATCAGCAGGTGCCCTGGTTCGACGATCTGTTTTTGGACATCGTCGTGCTGCCGACGGGGGAGAGGCTGCTGCTGGACGAGGACGAGCTGGAGGAGGCGTTGGAGGAGGGGGAGATCACTCCCCGCGATTCCGCGATGGCCCGCAAGACGGCATCCCGGCTGATGGACCTGATCCAGCAAAACAAGTTTCCTTACTTCGACTTGAGCCTGCAGCATCGCCGGATGCTGCTAAGCAAGCTGGGCTGGGATAAAAGCCCGCTATGACGCTCGGTCGACAGGGAGAAGGGAGGTCGCCCGACATGCAGACAGCTCTCGGCCCCGTTAAACGCGGCAAATGGAAGCGAAGAATCCTGTGGCTCATTGCGCTCGGAGCAGTAGCGCTGCTTGTCTGGTGTCTGTCGATCTATGCGATGGTCGTACGGTTCGACGGCAGCCCGAAGGACGGCAAGCCGATCGCTTCGGACGTCGGCATCGTGCTGGGAGCAAGGCTGTGGAACGATCAGCCCAGCCCGGGACTGCGGGAACGGCTGGACTTGGCGCTTGATCTGTACCGGCAAGGCGCCTTCGCCAACGTGATCGTCACCGGCGGGCTGGACGCGTACGGCGCGACGATTACGGAAGCCGAAGGGATGCGGAACTATCTCGTTGCCAACGGAGTGCCCGAGTCGGCGATTCTGTTGGACACGGAGTCCCGGAGCACGTACGAGAACCTGCTTTTCGCGCAGGACATTATGGATGCCAACGACTGGACTTCGGCGGTCATCGTCACGCACAACTATCATGGCTCCAGAGCCGCGGACATCGCCAAGAAGGTCGGGCTGTCACCGGTTCAAGTCAGCGTGACGGATTCCTACGTGCTGAACGTGCCTTACCATCAAGCGCGCGAAGTGCTGGCCTATACGAAGTGGCTGGGCATGAAGCTGTTCCTATGACTAGGGATCGGACGAACGGAATACATTGGTATTGCGGCTAATCGTCGACTCGAGTTCACGGGGTGAAGCTTGATGAACGCTAAAGCGGGCGCATCGGAGGCCAAGGCGGCTGTCGCCTCGTCTTCCCGCCCTTCCAGACAGATTAACATCATCCTGCGCAATGCGGACCAGGAAGCGACGGCCGGCTATGCAAGCGCGGCCGATCATTCGGGCAGTCTAAGATCGTTGCCCCAAGCCGGACCGTGGGCGGAATGGCAGAAGGAACTGGATCGTCTGGTCGGGCTGGACAACATCAAAGAGCTCGTCTACGAGATTTACGCCCTGCTCCAGATCATGCAGTACCGCAGCGAGGCGAGTCTGCAAGCGCAGGCTCACGTGTACCATATGATTTTCAAGGGTAATCCGGGCACGGGCAAAACGACAGTAGCCCGGCTGCTCGCGAAGCTGTTCCAGAGCATGGGACTGCTGGCCAAGGGCCATCTCGTGGAAGTGGAGCGCGCCGATCTCGTCGGCGAATACATCGGGCATACGGCCCAGAAAACCCGGGAACTGGTGAAAAAGGCGCTGGGCGGCGTGCTGTTCGTGGACGAAGCGTACAGTTTGGCGCGCGGCGGGGAGAAGGACTTCGGCAAAGAAGCGATCGATACGCTGGTGAAGGCCATGGAGGATTTTAAGAATCAATTTGTGCTTATCCTCGCCGGCTATACGCTGGAGATCGAGACGTTTTTAATGACGAACCCGGGCTTGCCTTCCCGCTTTCCGATCCAGATGACGTTTCCGGACTATTCGGTCGACCAGTTGATCCAGATCGCCGAAGGCATGGCCAAGGACAGGGACTATACGCTGCTCCCGCAAACCGTCTACAAGCTCAGGCAGCTGCTCATGCAGGAGAAAGCCGAAGCGATCTACGATTTCAGCAACGCAAGATTCGTCAGGAACGTGCTGGAGCGGGCGATCCGCAATCAGGCGGTAAGGCTGCTGTCTCAGCACCCGGCTTCGTCGCCGGGACGTCAGGAACTGATGGCGCTGAGGCCCGAGGACGTTCGCGGCTTGCAACAATAACGGAATGAGGGATGTCGATGAGACAAAGCACATACGAGACGGAAGCGGCAGGCCGGGAGAGAGCTTTGCTCGTCAGCTTGGTCACGGATGAAGTGAAGAGATCGGGGGCGGATCCCGAGCATTCGCTCGAAGAGCTTGCCTCGTTGGCGGAGACGGCCGGGGTTGAGGTCATCGGTTCCGTGATGCAAAATTTGGACTCGCCGGACAACAAGTATTACGTCGGCAAAGGGAAGGCGCAGGAAATCCGGGATATTGCGATTCGGGACGGCGCGACGACGGCGATTTTCGATCAGGAGCTGACCGGCACCCAGGTTCGCAATCTGGAGGAGACGCTGGATCTGAAAATCATCGACCGCACGCAGCTCATTCTCGACATCTTTGCCGGAAGGGCCAAGACAAGGGAAGGGATTTTGCAAGTCGAGCTCGCGCAACTGACCTATCTGCTTCCGAGACTGTCCGGACACGGGAAAAACCTGTCCCGGCTCGGCGGCGGGATCGGCACGAGAGGCCCCGGCGAGACGAAGCTGGAGACGGACCGCCGCCATATCCGGCGGCGGATTACCGAGCTCAAGCGGCAGCTGGAGGCGGTGACGGCTCACCGCAATCTGCACCGCGAGCGCAGGCGCAAGGTCGGCGCCGTGCAGGTTGCGCTAGTCGGCTATACGAATGCGGGCAAGTCGAGCTTGCTGCGGCAGCTCACCGATGCGGACGTCCTGGCGGAGAACAAGCTGTTCGCGACGCTCGACCCGACTTCGCGCAGCTTGGAGCTGCCGAGCGGGAAGACGGTTGTTTTGACGGACACGGTCGGGTTTATTCAGAATCTTCCGCACGACCTCGTCGCGGCGTTCCGCGCGACATTGGAGGAGGCGGCGCAGGCCGACCTGCTGCTGCACGTCGTCGATTCGTCCTCTCCGATGCGGGAACGGCAGATGTCCGTCGTCGAAGAAGTGCTTCGCGAGCTTGGCGCGGGCGGGAAGCCGACGCTGACCGTGTTCAACAAGATCGATTTGCTGACCGAACAGTCCGACCGGGCGCTTGCCGGGGGCAAGGACGCGATTCGCGTCAGCGCCTATGACGAACAGGATATGACTCGCTTGCGCGCGGCCATCGAGGACCGCATTCTAGGAGAGATCGCGAGGTTCCGGATTCCGGCTTCGAGAGGGGATTTGACGTCGCTGGCTTATCGGGTCGGGGAAGTGACGGGGCAAGAAACGGACGAGGAGCATCTGCTGCTGTCGGTTCGCTTGAATCCGGTGGATATGGAGAGAGCGGGACGAGAGCTGGAAGAGTATCGCATCATGGATACGCAATAGAACCATAGGGGAAACAAAGGGGAGCGTTATGCAGGCATCTGGGATCGGGGATTACGAAAAACAATGGGAACAGTGGGAGGCGGCGACGGAAGAGCAGACCCAGGCTGTGTTTCGCAAGCTGGACCGCATCGCGGAAAATAATCAGTGGAAAGTGATCCGGGCGTTCCAGAAGCATCGGGTAAGCGATTTTCACTTCGCCTCTTCCACCGGCTACGGATATAACGACAGCGGAAGGGAAGTGCTGGATCTCGTCTACGCGGACGTCTTCGGGGCGGAAGCCGCTATCGTCAGGCCGCATCTCGTATCGGGAACGCATACGATTTCGGCGGCTCTGTTCGGCTGCCTGCGGCCGGGTGACGAACTTCTGTTCGTCACCGGACGGCCGTACGACACGCTGCACAAGGTGATCGGCAAGCCCGGGGACGGGCTCGGCTCGCTGGCCGATTGGGGCGTGACGACGAAGATCGTACCGTTGCTCGCCGATGGCGGCGTAGATTGGGAAGGAGTCGCCGCCGCGACGACCGAGAGGACGAAGGTGTTCGCCATTCAGCGCTCGCGCGGTTACGACTGGAGACCTTCGTTCACGATCGGGCAGATCGCGGAGATGGCGACGCGTCTTAAAGAGCTGAAGCCGGACGCGATCTTGTTCGCCGACAACTGCTACGGGGAATTTACGGAAGAGAAGGAGCCGACGGAAGTCGGCGTCGACCTGATCGCGGGCTCGCTGATCAAGAACCCGGGAGGCGGACTGGCGGCCAGCGGAGGCTACATCGCGGGCCGCCAGCGGCTCGTGGAGCTGGCCGCCTACCGGATGACCGCTCCCGGCATCGGCGGGGAAGTGGGCGCGATGCTCGGCACGACGAGATCGATCTATCAAGGGCTGTTCCTCGCGCCTTTGCTTGTCGGACAAGCCGTGAAAGGAAGCGTGTTCGCCTCGTCCATTTTCGCGCAGCTGGGCTTCGAGACGCATCCTCGCTGGGACGACCCGCGGACCGATTTGATCCAGGCGATCCGATTCGCCGGAGCGGAGCCTCTGATTCATTTCGTTCAGGCGATCCAGAAAGCGGCCGCCGTCGACGCGCACGTCGTGCCCGAGCCTTGGGATATGCCAGGCTACGAGCACCCCGTCATTATGGCCGCCGGCACGTTCATCCAAGGGGGAAGCCTGGAACTGTCCGCCGACGCCCCGGTACGGGAACCCTACATTGCGTACATGCAGGGCGGGCTAACTTACGCTCATGTGAAGTTTGCCGTCAAACTGGCGCTAAAGGAATTGTGGAACCGCGGATTTTTGTAAAAGATCGCTTCCAGAAACCTTACATTCCTTGACATGTTTTGGGGGTGCAGGTACAATGAAAGTGATTTCAATTACAACAAGTCAAGTTGGAAGGTTGGTATGAGATGGGCGACGAGATTCGCAGGAATATGGCGTTATTTCCCATTGGCATCGTAATGAAGCTGACCGATCTGACCGCCCGACAAATTCGCTATTACGAGCAGCATGAACTGATTCAGCCCGCCCGTACGGACGGCAATCAGCGTTTGTTTTCGTTTAACGACGTGGAACGTCTCATGGAAATCAAATCGTTGATCGAGAAGGGCGTCAATATCGCGGGGATCAAGCAAGTGATGAATCCGGTCGGTCAGGACGAGAACGAAGGCACGATCATTAATGAAGTGTCCGAAGTAAAACGGCGCGAGCTGAGCGATTCGCAGCTGCATCGGATGCTGAAGCAGCAATTGATGCAGGGCAAGCGTCCGGGTCAAGTCTCTTTGATCCAAGGAGAACTTTCCCGCTTTTTCAAGAACAAATAATTTATTCTTAAGCTTTAGGAGGCTGTCATGACCTACACACGCGAAGATATTACCCGGATCGCCAAGGAACAGAACGTTCGATTTATTCGTCTCCAGTTCACGGATTTGCTCGGCTCGATCAAAAACGTGGAAATCCCGGTCAGTCAGCTGGAGAAGGCGCTCGACAACAAGATGATGTTCGACGGTTCCTCCATCGAAGGGTACGTTCGCATCGAAGAATCGGACATGTACCTGTATCCGGATCTCAGCACCTGGGTCGTGTTCCCCTGGGTGACCGAGAACAAGGTCGCACGCTTGATCTGCGACATCTATATGCCGGACGGCACTCCGTTCGCGGGCGACCCGCGCGGCATTCTGAAGCGCGCGCTGGAAGAAGCCGAGAGAATGGGCTACACGACGATGAATGTTGGCCCGGAGCCGGAATTCTTCCTGTTCCAAACCGATGACAAAGGCAACCCGACGACGGAGCTGAACGATCAGGGCGGTTACTTCGATCTCGCTCCGACGGATCTCGGCGAGAACTGCCGCCGCGATATCGTGCTTACGCTGGAGGAGATGGGCTTCGAGATCGAAGCGTCGCACCACGAAGTCGCTCCGGGTCAGCATGAGATCGACTTCAAGTACGCTTCCGCGGTTAAGGCGGCGGACCAGATCCAGACGTTCAAGCTCGTCGTGAAGACGATCGCCCGCCAGCACGGCCTGCATGCGACGTTCATGCCGAAGCCGTTGTTCGGAATGAACGGTTCGGGCATGCACTGCCATCTGTCGCTGTTCCGGGGCGGCGAGAATGCCTTCTACGATCCGAGCGACAAGCTCGGCCTGAGCAGCGAAGCGCGCCACTTTATGGCAGGTATCTTGAAGCACGCGCGCGGAATCGCGGCGATTACGAACCCGACGGTCAACTCTTACAAGCGCCTTGTCCCGGGCTATGAAGCGCCGTGTTACGTGGCGTGGTCTGCGAGCAACCGCAGCCCGATGATCCGCATTCCGGCTTCCCGCGGCCTCAGCACGCGCGTCGAAGTGCGCAATCCGGACCCTGCCGCGAACCCTTACTTGACCTTGGCTGTCATGCTCAAGGCAGGTCTGGACGGCATCAGCAGCAAGCTGCCGACTCCGGCTCCGGTCGACCGTAACATCTACGTGATGAGCGAGGAAGAGCGCATCGAGGAAGGCATCCCGAGCTTGCCAATCAACCTGAAGGAAGCTCTGTCCGAGCTGCTCCGCGACGATATCATCTGCGACGCCCTCGGCGATCACGCGCTCAGCCACTTCTATGAGCTGAAGGAAATCGAGTGGGATATGTACCGCACGCAAGTCCACCAGTGGGAACGCGATCAGTATTTGACGCATTATTAAGCGGGAAGATTGTTGTAATATAAGAGGTATGGGGATTTGAGTTTGGGGGCGGTTTGGGGGAGTCCGGGCGGTTATTCCGTCGGCGCCCCCAAACCGCCCCCATAAATTTTTTTATTATAGTTCCGATTGCGAGTTCATCGTGCATCGGAATAATGACAACTTTACCGCTGAGGTGGCGCATTTTCTTATGGCTGCCCCGCTGACAAACCGTAGTAAAGCCGATTCGTTCAAGCGCAGCTACAGCTTCTTTACTTGAAACAATGGGAAACTTCGGGCTCATGACCGTATCTTCACGTCGAGTGGAGCGATTATTGGAGAGACAAACGGCTCGATCGGTGTATCCTCGTTCAGTATATAGCAATTTTGTTATCAAAAGAAACAGCCTTACGGATGAAGATCCGCAAGGCTGTTTGTCGAGCGATTAGTGGATGGAGCGGATGAGGCCGATTACCTTGCCAAGAATGCTGACGTTGGAAAGGCGGAGCGGCTCCATGCTGACGTTCTCCGGTTGGAGGCGAATGTGGTCGCGTTCCTTGTAAAAGGTTTTGACCGTTGCTTCGTTGTCTTCCGTCATCGCTACGACGATGTCTCCGTTCACCGCGGTCGGTTGTTGGCGCACGATCACGTAATCGCCGTTATGGATGCCCGCTTCGATCATGCTCTCGCCCTGAACGGACAGCATGAACACCGGTTGCTCGCCCACCATGGAAACCGGGAGCGGGTAATAATCCTCGATATTCTCCGTAGCCGTAATCGGAACGCCTGCCGTGACTTTGCCGACCAGCGGCACCGGGCGCACCGAAGAGGAAAGCTTGTGGACCGGATCGTCGTCGTCGCCCAGAATTTCGATGGCGCGAGGTTTGGTCGGATCTCGCCGGATGAGGCCCTTCTTCTCCAGTCGATCGAGATGGCCGTGCACGGTCGAGCTGGAAGCGAGCCCAACGGCTTCTCCGATCTCGCGGACGGAAGGGGGGTAGCCCTTGTCGCGGACTTCGTTCTTAATGAATTCAAGTATGGAATTCTGACGGCTGGACATCTTAGTCACGCCAAACCCTCCCTATAAAATAGCTCATGATGACAAATTATAACACAGAACCCGAGTTCGCACAAACACTCGTTCTAGAGAACGAACGTTCCTGAAAACCGTTGACATGAACATGTGTTCGTGTTAATCTAATACCAGAACAAACGTTTGGGGTGAGCGGAATGGTTCATACTTGGGTTCCGGCAGGGGCGCCGGCTGCAACGAAGCTGCATGATACGACTCGGATGACATATACTCGCGGCGAGAAACGCGAACAAGGTTCTGCAAATTGGAAAGCCGCTAGAGGCGTGTTCACGCTCGTGGCGTTCCTTCTGCTGTTCAGCGGTTTTACGCTTGTGCGCTCGTTCGCTTCTACCGGCGAGCTTGCTCCGGCTTCGAGCGAAGAGATCGTCATCTCCGTCGACAGCGGAGATACGCTGTGGGAACTCGCTCGAACCTATAAGGATCCTGCCATCGACACGCGACAAGCCGTGCACGTTCTTATGGAGAGGAACGGACTATCCGCTCCCGACTTGCAAAGCGGGCAGCAGCTCATCTTTCCCGCGAAAATTTTACCTTAACCTCCAATCTATCGATGTCAAATCCAAGACCGGAGCTCCGGTCTTTTTTGCTGTTTTTCATGAAAGAGTCTCAATAAGCGCAAATCTGCGGAGCAAAGCCCGATCGAGCCGCGGAATTCTTGACAAGCTGTCGGCGAAAATGGCAAAGTAGAGAAGATGCGAAAAGGGGAGTGAGACACCGATGGAGATGGATCAGTTGATTAACCGGATTAACGAATTATCCCGCAAAAGCAAGAAAGAAGGCTTGAGCGAACAGGAAGTCGCGGAACGAGACCGTCTGCGCAAGCAATATTTGTCGATATTCAAAAGCAACTTCCGTCAAGAGCTGGATCGGATCGAGATCGTCGACGAGCCCCCGATCAAGCATTAACGATAAACGAGCAGCCGGAAGAAATCGCAAGGAGTCGACGAAGAGCCGAACGGATCGCATGGCTCTCAATCGTCGGCCGTAATGTGACGAGGAGGAAATCTATGTCCCGCTCTTGGGAACGCATGGTGTCGAAGAACACGAAGCAGATCAACAAAAAACGTAAAAAGGAAGGCAAAAGGGGAATTGCCCCTAACGCGCAGCAGATTGACCGCTTTCGGGGACGGAATTACGTTATTCCGACGCTGCTTGTTTTGCTGATTGCGTTTTACATTGTGCTGTCGCAGCCTTGGTCGGACAAGTTCCTTCAAGATCCGACGCTGTTCTGGGTGACGATCGGATGTTACGTTCTGCTCGCGGTTTTCTATTATTTCAGACGCCCTTACTTGGCCGTCAGCCGCGATACGCTAGAGACGCGCAAGTTCACCGGCTACAAAACGCTGCGTCCTTCGCAAATTCGCAAAATCGTCGTTCAGCCCGGCTACGTCCTCGTCGAATCCGTCAAAGGGACGAACTGGGTGTTTTCCAAGTTCATGAACCGTTACCCGATCGCCCAAATGGCCGAGCGGCTTAAAGTATACGCGGAAGTCAATCAAGTCGAATACGAATTCAAGACGAAGTGAGGAACGGGAAATGTCGGTTAAAGCGGTACTGTTTGATTTGGACGATACGCTGCTATGGGACGATAGAAGCGTAAGCGAAGCTTTCCAGGCTACGTGCCGGTACGCGGCCGAGGCGACGGGAGTCGACGAGCGGGAATTGGAGGCGGCGGTACGGCGCGAAGCGAGAGCTCTGTACGAGACTTTCGAGACTTTCGGATTTACGCAGATGATCGGCATCAATCCGTTCGAGGCGCTGTGGGGCAAGTTCGAGCGAGGAGAACACTCGATGTTCCGCAAGCTTCAGGAGCTGGCTCCCGGCTATCGCCAGAACGCCTGGACGAAGGGACTGGCCGCGGTAGGCGTGGACAGCCCGGGACTGGGCGTGCAGCTCGCCGAGATGTTCCCTGCTCAAAGAAGAAAGCTTAAGTACGTATACGACGAGACGTTCGCCGTACTGGACGAATTGAAGGAGTCGTACAAGCTGCTGCTGCTGACGAACGGATCCCCGGATCTTCAGCAGGAGAAGCTGGACGGAATGCCCGATCTGATTCCGTACTTCGACGCAATCGTCATCTCCGGCAACTTCGGCGAAGGCAAGCCTTCCTCCAAGCTGTTTGCCCATGCGCTGGAGCAGATCGGGATTACGGCGGACGAAGGGATAATGATCGGAGACAAGCTGACGACCGACATTCTCGGCGCGAACCGGATCGGCATGACGTCCGTATGGATTAACCGGCACGGCGCGATCCGGAACGACGATATCGTGCCGACCTACGAGATCAAGAGCTTGACCGAGCTTCCCGAACTGATTCGTACTTTAAACTCGCGGTAAACGACGCGCTTTCGTGACTTAGTCACGGAAGCGCGTTTCGCTTTCTCTTAACCTGATAAAGAGTTCAATTTGACATGCGGAGGAATCGGAATGAAAAACGTCGGAACGATCGATAGACTGACGCGTATCGTGATTGGCCTGGGCGTGCTGTCTCTCGTCTTTGTGCTGGAAGGCGGGATCAGATTCGTCGGTTTGCTGGGACTTGTGTTCCTATTGACGGGGCTTGCAGGCAGCTGTCTAATGTATCGCATGCTCGGCGTCAGCACCTGCAAACGTTGAGTCGCATCATAACGTACAAAGGGCTATCACCGACCGTCAAGCGACGATCCGGGATAGCCCTGTGCCATGCCTGCGGATTACTTCACGAAAGCAGGGTCTTCGAACGGTTCCGCAACCCAGCCGGCCGGCTCGATGAACAGGCGTACGGCTACGATCGCTTTGTTTTCCATCAATGTAAAGAAGTGAGGCTGGCCTTCCGGAACGGAGATGACGTCGCCGGCGCTCAGTTCGACGTCGAAGTATCCGGTTTCGTCGTCGCCCTTAATGATGAAGATGCCGCGTCCCGCCGTAATGGCGCGAACTTCGTCTTCCGTATGCGTGTGCACCTGCTCGAATTTCTTAAGCAGCTCAGGCAGGTTCGGCGTCGCTTCGGAGAGGGCGACGATGTCCCATACTTTGTAACCGCGTCTGCCGGCCAGATCGCGAATTTCCGTATCGTAGGTAGCCAGCAGTTGAGCCTTATCTTCGTCGGAGAGCACGAATTTCTCATACAGCTCGGACGGAAGCTTGCTCGTGTCCCAGTGTTCGTACAGTACGTTCTGCTTCGTTAGAAACGCACGTACCTCTTCCTCGTCGGAAATTCTTTCGTTGGTGTTGCGGATGCGAATTTCTGCCATAAACTAAATCCCTCTTTTCCCAATGTGAATTAATGCCTTTATTATAGTCCAATTCCGAAAACCTGTCGATGTGTATCTTTTCGTCCATTACGGATTCTGTTACTATAGAGTTTAATGATTTGACAGACAG
>NZ_JBEPYQ010000105.1:0-24764 GCF_041641335.1 Cohnella sp.
TGACCCTGTGACGGGTTTATCCATTCCAAATTTCAGGATCGTATAGCATCGGAGGGAGATAGATGCCCATGACATCATTCCATCGATAATCGTTCAGTACGGCTCTGTTTACTTATGGGACAGCCCCTTGGTAAGCTTTATTTTGACGGGCATTTCAGTTTTATTTCGAATGATTTTGCACTTTAGGTTTACCTTGATCGTTTGGGTGATTGGATCGAGAAGGGCTGCTCTTTGGGTTGTTTTTATCGGGTTTGGTTTTAGTGCTCATTTTAGCGTTCACCTCCTCTCGTCGATGTCCAGGCTCAAGGCGTGGATTAAATTGTCGTCTGCCTAGCGGAGAAGAAGAGCTCATTGTACAGAAAGCACTTCCTGAACTTACGATGGATGCTGCAGGAGAAGCGATTCTCGTCAAAAAGCCGCAAGTAGTGATCTTCCTCCCGAATATATTGTCCCCTGTCGTAGAGCTGCATGAATCGGTTGCTGATGGGGGTTTTTGGGCAGAGATAAGGTTCTATGACCAGAATTTGTCCGTCTTTTTTCAGCACGCGCCGAAATTCCTTTAAATAATGCGTTATCAATTCCGATGGCAGGTGATGCAATACGGCAATGATCCATACGTAATCGACGGAGTTGTCGTCAACGGGCAAATCTTCCGTCGACAGCTCGCGGAACTCGTAGTCGGGGAATAGCCGGCTAGCGAATCCGATTCTCCGGCTGTCCGGGTCGATTCCCAGGTACGAAGCCGTGGGAGACATCCGGCAATTGGCCCCGGTTCCGCAGCCGAAATCGAGAACGGACCGATTGTCGAACGAAAATTGTGACGTGATGTGATCGTGGATGTACTTTTTCGTAAACCATTTCGGACGCACAAACCAATGATATAGCATAGGAGAAAACGAATAGCTCATCGGGACCCCCTCATTTTTGAAGCATGAATGTAAAATGTCTTCGAATCGGGAAAACATGTATACCAATACTAATCAACTAAAACAACGGGGAAAGCAATCGGGCAAAAATCTCCTTCAGCTTTTGCATCCTCGGCCGGTTTCTAAATTCCGGAAGAAGAATCTCCATGCTATCCCCGAGATCCCGTTCGAAATCCCGTACTAACCGCTCAACGACGTTCCCGTCGGAGAAAACCGCGTTGATCTCGAACTGGGCGCACAAGCTTCGCACGTCCATATTCGCGGTGCCGGAGAACGCCATGCGATCGCAAATCATGACTTTGGCATGGATGAACCCGTTTCGATATCCGTAAAAGCGAACGCCTGCCTGCAGCAGTTCCTCAACAAAGGACAGGGAGGCATAGTAAACGATCCTGTAATCGGGAACGTGAGGGATAATGACGCGGACGTCGATTCCGCTTTTGGCGGCCGTTCTTAACGCCAGCATCAGCCCGGCGTCGGGAATAAAATAGGGCGTTTCAATATAGATTCTTTCCTTGGCGGACGCGATGCACGAGAAAATCAGCTCGAGGATCGGCTCGTTCGGTCCGCTCTTTACGATACATACCCGATCCTCGCCGTATTTTTCCTGAAGGGGATAGTACGCGGGATCGTGCAAGGCTTGTCCTTTGACCATTTCCCAGTCCTGCAGGAACGTATACTGAATCCACAACACCGCATCTCCCCGCACCCGAAAGTGAGTATCTCTCCAATGGCCGATGGAGGGATCCTCCCCCAAATATTCGTCGCCGATATTCAGCCCCCCGAAATAACCGACTTTGCCGTCGACGACCAGGATTTTGCGATGGTTCCGGAAATTCACCCGCCTGGCGATAAAGGAAGCGATCGGCGGAAAAAAACAGCCGGTCTCCACCCCAAAGGCTTCCAATTGCTTGAAGTAGGTTTTCTTCAGCTTGCGGCATCCGATTCCGTCGTACAGCAGCCGAATTTTGACCCCTTCTCCCGCTTTGCGCAGCAATAACCGCTGCAGAAGCGTACCGAGCCGATCGTCGCGGATAATAAAAAATTCGATGTGAATGTGGTGCTTCGCCTCGGAGATCGATTCCAGCATCGCTTCGAAGGCTTGTTTGCCTTCGCTATAAACCGTCGTTTCGTTGCCGGACGTCGGGGGAAGGGCCGTTGTACGGTCCATAAATCTCCGCACTCGGAAGTCGATGCCGGACGGCGCGTCGCCGGCCAGATCCCGCCAACGCTGTTCGCATCGTTCGACAAGCCTATCCATGGCGTCCTGAGGGAAATTCGGCGAAGAACGGTTGGAACAGGTAAATTCTTTCCCTACGAAGCAATAAGTCAAAAACCCGATCGGGGGGATCGCCAGCGCAATGAACAACCAGGTGACGGCTTTGTAAGGCCGCCTGTATTCGATCAGCACGACGGCCGCGATCTGAAGAAGATAAGCCAAGAATATAGCAAGCAGCCACCACAATCTTGGGGAACCTCCTTTGCGAAGTCGCGATGACGGGAAGAAAAACAGTACGTAAGTTAACCCATTGGACGTCAAAGTATGAATCGCGAGGAGGGCATGCATGCGGAAAATGTGATAAATGTCACATTTCATACATATTTCCTAAACGCTTGGCCAAAGATGATTATCAACGCGAATCGATAGGAGCAATGCTATGAACTTCAAGACCCCCTCGGAAACCTCTCTCTATATCGGGCTTGACGTCGGTTCGACCACGGTCAAGGCGACGGTCGTGGACCCGGAGACGAAACGGATTCTATGGTCGGATTACCAGCGTCACCATACGAAGCAGGCGGAGAAAGTGCTTGATTTGCTCGTTGCCATCGGCAACGAATTTCCGGAAACGAAGCAGGAACGGATCCGCGTCTTTGCGACGGGCTCCGGCAGCGGTCCGATCGCGCCCCACATCGGAGCCAAATTCGTTCAGGAAGTAAACGCCGTGACGATGGCCGTCGAGAACCTGCACCCCGATGTGGGCAGCGTTATCGAGCTGGGGGGCCAGGACGCCAAGATCATCATCTTTAAGGAGAACGAGGAAACCGGCAATAAGCAGGCGCTGACCTCCATGAACGACAAATGCGCATCGGGTACGGGCGCGACGATCGACAAGTGCATGATCAAGGTCGGGATGCCGATGGAGGAAGTGGGCCGACTGCATTTCGACGACAGCAAGCTGCACCATGTAGCGGCCAAATGCGGCGTGTTCGCGGAAACCGATATTGTCAACCTCGTTAAAAGCGGGATTCCTTCCGCGGAAATCATGTGCTCGCTTGCAGACGCCATTGTGATGCAGAACCTCTCCGTGCTTACCCGGGGAAATACGCTGCGTCACCGCGTTCTTCTGCTGGGAGGTCCGAATACCTATTTACCTTTCCTGCAGGAATGCTGGCGCTTGCGCATTCCCCAAACGTGGAAAGAAAGGGGATACGCCTACCCGCAGGACGTTCCGCTCGAAGAGTTGATCTTCGTTCCGGACAACTCGCAATACTATGCGGCTTACGGCGCCGTGATCTATGGCCTTCACGAGCCGGCGGACGTAGGGGTCTATTCGGGCTTGGAAGGCCTAAAGGAGTTTATCGCCCATGGCAGAAAGGCGAAGCTGGGCGAGAAAGCGGGACCGCCTCTGGTCAGCGGGAATGGGGAGTTGGATAGCTTCCGCGATAGCTACAAAATACCGAAATTCACGCCGACTTCCTTCGAGCCCGGGCAGAAGGTGCGGGCGGCCGTCGGACTGGACGGCGGCTCCACTTCGTCCAAGGCGGTGTTGGTCAGCGAAGACGGCACCATTCTGCTGAAGGAATACCAGCTATCCAAGGGGAACCCGTTGGAAGATACGAAAGAGATGCTGAAGCGGATTCGCGACAAAGTCGCGGAACAAGGCGCCGAGCTCGAAATCGTCGGATTCGGTTCCACCGGATATGCCGCGGACGTTCTGGAGAAGACGTTGAAGGCCGATGTCAACATCGTGGAAACTGTCGCCCATATGATGAGCGCCGTCCACCAGTTCGGCGATATCGATGTGATCTGCGATATCGGGGGACAAGATATTAAGGTGTTGTTTCTGAAGAATGGGGACATCCGCAATTTCAAGCTGTCCAATCAGTGCTCCGCCGGCAATGGGATGCTGCTGCAAGCGATGGCCGACCAGTTCGGCATCCCGGTGCAGGAATATGCGGATACGGCCTTCAGCGCCGATCTGAGTCCGAAGTTCTCATACGGCTGCGCCGTATTTTTGGATGCGGACAGGGTCAACTTCCAGAAGGAAGGGTATTCCAAGGAAGAGCTGCTGGCCGGACTTGCGCTTGTCCTGCCCAAGAACGTCTGGCAATACGTGGTGCAAATTCCGCGGATGTCCGAGCTCGGCCGCAAGTTCGTGCTGCAAGGAGGGACGCAATACAACCTCGCCGCAGTGAAGGCGCAAGTCGATTATATCAAGCAAAGGGTTCCCGACGCCGAGGTGTACGTTCATCCGCATCCGGGCGAGGCGGGGGCGATCGGCGCCGCGATGGAGACGCTGCGGGTCGTCAAACGGCGCGGATACTCGACTTTCCTCGGCTTGGACGCGGCGATCGGCTTGCGTTATGTATCCCGCAACGACGAATCGACGCGCTGCAATTTCTGTCCCAACCATTGCAGCCGAACGTTTATCGACTCCGAAACGCCGGACGGCAACACCGCCCGCTATATTTCCGGGTTCTCCTGCGAGAAAGGAACCGTCGAAGACAAGGAAGCGGTCGTCAAGCTGACCAGGGAGCGGCAGGAATTGAAAAAGCACTATCCCAACCTGGTCGACTACGAAGCGCGAAGAATGTTCCAACACTTCTACGACCCGGAACCGATGCCCGAGCACGGAAAGGCGCTGGGAAGCTCCGCAACCAAACGCGGCTGGCTCGGATGGAGCGGAGCCAAGACCGCTTCGCAGGTCCGCCGATTCGAGCGTTCCTCGGACGAATCCCGGGAACGGAGGAGCAAGCTCCGCATCGGCATTCCCAAGGTATTGAACCTCTGGTCTACCGCGCCCTTCTGGCGGACCTACCTGGAGACGCTCGGCATCGAACAGAAAAATATCGTGTTCAGCGACAATACGAGCGAGGAAATGTGGCAGGAGGGCGGCAAATATGGCTCCATCGATCCATGCTACCCGTCCAAAGTGGCTCAGGCGCATGTTCATAACCTGCTGTTTAAGCATCATCAGCGTCAGCCGCTCAACTATCTCTTTTTCCCTTGCATCACGCACATTCCGACTCACTTGAACAACGTGATGGACTCCGCCAGCTGTCCGATCGTGGCCGGCGCGCCGAATGTGATCAAGGCCGCGTTTACCAAAGAGGTGAACTTCTTCGAGACAAGGGGCATTACGTATCTGGATCCGGCGGTGACCTTCACGGAGCCGAATATGCTGAAGAAGCAGCTTTATGAGGCGTTTAAGGACCACCTGCAGATGACCGAGGACGAAAGCGACTTCGCGGCGGATCAAGGCTGGAAGGCGATGGAGCTGTTCGAGACCGAAATGCAGGAGAAGGGCCGAGCGATTCTGGAGCAGATGGAGCACGAAAACCGTCTCGCGATTCTGATGATCGGACGCCCTTACCATTCCGATCCCGGTATGAATCACGGAGTTCTGGAGGAGTTTCAAATTCTCGGCTACCCGATTCTGTCCATGCGCTCCATCCCGAAGGACGAAGATTGGCTGAGACGTTTCTTCTCGGAAGACTTGAAAAGCGGAAGAGTGGAATACGCGCTCGAGGTCAGCGACGTATGGCCGGAAAACTTCAGCTCCAACAGCGTTCAGAAAGTGTGGGCGGCCAAATTCGCCGCACGCCATCCCAACGTAGCGGTGCTGGACTTGTCCAGCTTCAAGTGCGGACACGACGCGCCGACCTACGGGCTGATCGATTCGATTATCACGGCGGCGGGCACGCCTTTCTCCGCGCTTCACGATATCGATGCGAACAAGCCGAGCGGCTCCATCAAAATCCGGGTCAAGACGTATGCGCACAGTCTAGGCCTGCACGAGGAGCGGCTGCAGGATTTGGCGCGCAAGAAAGATGAGCTCCAGAAGCTGCTCGCGCGGAAGCGGATGGAACTGCTGAACGAGCGGCCGGCGGATGAGGCCGGAGCGATTTAAACCAAACGAGGAGGAGAAGATGTAATGCCATCTACTGATATCGAGGAAAAGCTGCTCAAGTATCAAGCCGAACAAGAAGAAGCGTTAGGACTGCAGCCGTCGAAAAGCCAGTGGTTCGATCCGGTTCCGCGCCAATTTCTGGCCAAAGACAAAGCATCGACGACGCTGCTCTTCGGGGGCCTGACGATGGCCCACGACTATTTGGTGGAGGGGGCGCTCAAAGGGCTCGGATATACGGTGAAGCACATGGACTGTCCGGATAACGATTCGCTGCGTTACGGCAAGGAATTCGGCAATCGCGGGCAATGCAATCCCACGTATTTCACGGTCGGCAATCTAATCAAGTACCTGACGCGCCTACGCGACGAGGAGGGCAAATCCAAGGAAGAGATCGTGCGGAACTACTTGTTTATAACAAGCGGCTCCTGCGGCCCGTGCCGCTTCGGCACCTATGTGACCGAGTATCGCAAGGCGCTGCGCGATGCGGGTTTCGACGGATTTCGCGTGCTTCTCTTCCAGCAGACAGACGGCCTCAAGCAAGCGACCGGCGGCGAATCGGCGTTGAAGCTGGATACAGCGTTTTTCCTCGGCTTCCTGAAAGCCGTTCTGCTGGGGGATATCTTAAACGCGCTCGCTTATCGCATCCGCCCCTACGAAGTGGACGCCGGATCGACGGACGCCGCTCTGGAGCAATGCAAGAAGTATTTGTACGAAGCCATGAGCGGGAAAAAGCTGCTGTGGCCGGCGTTGCGAAGATGCCGTAAAGCGCTGCTGGCCGTCAAGGTGGACCGGACCCGGGTAAAACCCAAGGTCAGCATTATCGGCGAATTTTGGGCGATGACCACGGAAGGGGACGGCAACTATCAGCTTCAGCGGTTTTTGGAAAGCGAAGGCGCGGAGGTGGAGGTGCAGTCCGTAACCGCATGGATTCTGTTCCTTATCTGGGCGGGACGCTTCGATACGATGAAACGGATGAACCTTCGCGAAGCCGATTCGGGCAAGCATGGCCTGAAAGGGAAAAACCCGCATATGCGTCTGCGCATGCTAGCACTCGCGGACCGCGTCCTTCGCGTCATGTTCCAGATGTACGCCAACGCGATCGGGCTGCGACATTACCATCTGCCCGACATGAACGAAATCGCCCGCGTGGCTCATGACCATTACAATAACCATCTTCGCGGCGGAGAGGGCCATATGGAAGTCGGAAAGCTGATTCTGAACGTGAAGAAGCGGAAGGTAAACATGACGATATCCGTGAAGCCTTTTGGCTGCATGCCTTCTTCCGGCGTATCGGACGGCGTGCAATCGTTGATTACGGAGAAGTATCCCGACGCGATTTTCCTCCCGATCGAGACGACAGGCGACGGGGCGATCAATGTGTACAGCCGGGTTCAGATGATGCTGTTCAAGGCGAAGCAAGCCGCGCAGAAGGAGTTCGACGAAGCGCTGAAGAGCAAAGGGTATACCGAGGAGAATACGAAGCTGCTGCCGACCCGTTCGAAGTTCAGCCGTTCTCTCCAAACAAGCCGGCATTTCGTGGCTTGCACGGCAGCCAACTTGATCTACGACAAGCGCTGGGCGCTTGTCAAACTCCCCTTATGGAGAAGCAAAAAGGAGCTTCAAGGGGTATAAGCGAGAAAAAAGAACGAATAGGAAGGATAAGCTCCCCATACGGTGGACAGGTGAAATCATAAAACCTGCCTAACGTATGGGGAGCATTTTTCAGTTCAGGCCCCCTCTTGAACGAACTGCTCCACTCATGTTGCAGCTGAAACACCCTTAGCTTATTTTTTGTTGGTCGACACTAGCGACTCGGAATCAATTTCGGCATGGATAATCCTCGGCAATAAGGACTTCGACTCAATTTTCTGCCTATAAAATCAACGATTCGACGGCATTCGTCTAAATCTCTCCAACGCGCGAAGGGCTGATAAAATAACGCCGGCAGGCCGCGGGAAAAGCCGCTTTTTGCGGTTTACATTTAATTTTGTAAAATCGGTTATTTAGTATTGACGAACACCCTAACAATTGCTTAATATTTCTTGTGGAACTTTCCAAAAACTTTCGTTTTATGATAAGTTATAACATGATATGGAAAATGGCAACGCCATCCGGGAGAGGGATTGAAAGTGGAATTTCGGGAAATGAAGTTGAAGGTCATCAAGCGCAATATCGAAACCTTGCGCAACGAGATGATTCTGGCTTACGTCAAAAACGGGGCGGATATGCGCAACGCGCGGGTGCTGGAAATTTCCCAGCTGCTCGACGAGCAATTAAACCGCTATGAGAAATGCCGCAAACGCGCAAGAACGTCCAGCAACGGCTATACGTTTGTGTATCGTCCGCGGCGCGCGACGAATTTGTCCGTGCAGGTTTAACAGTTTATCGCTCGGCTAGCGGAATGCCGGCTTTTTTAATGCCGTAGGTCAGGGTGACCGTGACTCCGTCTTCCAAGTTGTCGCGGGGGAAAATTCCGACGAGCAGACTGCACAGGTCATTGCCGCCCATCAGGTTGACGGTCGATCCGTCCGTATACTCTGCGAACGCCATGCTTCGCTGCTGAAACGCCTGTCGATAATAGTCGCCGGCTTCTTCGGCGTTCCTTGGCAGACTGAACGTGCACAAATAACCGAAGCGGTCGGGCGTGCTCGTGCCAAGCGCGTGTAACCCTTCGGCTTCTTCGGGGATCGGAATGTCCGACAGCCCATCGAATCCGTCGAATCCGTCGAACCCGTGACCCGGTTCCGGTACGGCCGTGTCTTCTTCCTCCAGCGCATCCGACGGCGGATCTCGCGGGCTTTCAGCGGCTTCCGCGATAAATCTACGTTGTTCTCCCCGGTCGAACGCGAAAGACCTCAGACGGCCCATCAGAGCTTGCAGCGCGGACGTCAAAGGCGAGAGCGGCCCCTTCCTTTTCGTACCGCTCATACGAATTCACTCCCCTGGCGAATCTAACTCCCTTATACCGTATGCCCGAATATCCGCCTTCATGTTGATTTTCCGGCTTTTTCGACCGCAAGGCTCGTCATTTTTCCAAGCATCGGCGCAAATTGGGGCGAATCTCCGGCGTCATCCATCCAAGAACCTGTCCTCCGAGTTGAGTATGTATAATCATACCCTCAGGAAAGGAGCCTTTAGATGGAGGTAACGATCAGCCGTCAATTGGCCAACAAATGGGTGAAGACGAACGCCCTGCGCTCGAACCCCTATATCGCCAGGCACATTCCGCCTTCAAGGCTGCTTAATGCGGCCAACTTGCGCAAGATGACCGCCCGCTACGGAATGGTTGTCGTCAAACCGGTTAGAGGCGGCGGGGGAATCGGAGTCATCAAAATCGAGAAGCTGGGCTCGTCCTACAGACTTACGCATAAATCCAGCAAAAGAACCTTTTCGTCGTTCCAGGGCTTGATGAGAGCTTTGAACGCGAGCCGTCTCAAGAGAGCCTATTTGATTCAAAAAGGAATCCGACTTGCGACGATCGGGGGAAGACCGATCGATTACCGGGTGAAGTACGTGAAGGAAAACGGAGTATGGACGTACCGGTCGATGGTCGGGAGGTTGGCGAGACGGGGATTGTTCGTCACCAATCTGTGCCGGGGAGGCACGCAAATGACGGCAGCGCAAGGTATTCGACGTTCGCTGTCGCCGAGACTTGTCAAAAAAAAGAAGAGCGAAATGCGACATTTGACGAAAACGTCAACGGCGCTGCTTGAGAGCCGTTATCCGGGGATCGGACAGTTAGGGTACGATTACGGCATCGACCGAAAGGGACATATATGGATGCTGGAAGTCAATACTCGACCGCAGTAAAAGAGAGGAATCGACAATATTTTCTATAGAAAGCAGTAATAGAATATTTTGCGGTCATGAAAGTTCTTTATTGGCAAATTGCCGAAAAACCTGTGCATAACTTCATCCACAATATGCACACCGAAGAATTAAGGTTTTAAGGCAGATTTCAACAAAATACACACAACTTACGCACACCCCCTTGTGGATAATTGTCGGCTTGTCCACCCTGCTCCGGGCATGCTATGATGCCTTCACAATCTAAGGAGAGGGTGTGGGGTCATGTTGCCGTTGTTAACCGATGAACTGCTGTTGGACGCTTATCGGAGCGCGCTGCGCATGCGGTTGGACAGGGAGTTCGTACGTTTGCTGCGGACGGAAATCCGGCGAAGAGAGCTTTCGGTCCCCGAAGAAAGGGTCGTCTAGACATGCCAGGCGACAATTTCCACCGGAAATTCGTGATGGCAGCCGACGCAGCGGACGACATGCTGGCAAGTCGACCCTTCGGCGGGAGGTTCCCCGAAGGAGACGAGCTCGGGTTCGTAGGGAGAATAGGGACCGCTCCAATCGCTCGCACGACCTTCGTCTTCGGTTACGGAACCGCAATTCGGACAAGAAATCTCTAGGGGGCTTAAAGCGTTGCAGACGGGACATATCAAACAGGGCATCCTCCTTAGGCCGGCGTTACCGGTAGTCCTAAGATAGGATGCCCTTATTGTTTCGCATGATCGCGTTTCGGTTAAAATTTCATGTTACTGCTGTGTCCGGGAGACAGCTTCGCGTCCGGATCGATATACACTTTGGCGTTGTTGATGGCGGTCGGCGCTTCTCCGAATCCGACGGCAATCAGCTTCAGCTTGCCCGGATAGGTGGTGATGTCGCCTGCGGCGAAAATGCCGGGGATGCTCGTTTCCATACGGGAGTCGACGACGATGGAGCCGCCGTCGATCTCGAAGCCCCATTCCGCGATCGGACCGAGCGAGCTGACGAAGCCGAAGTTGACGATGACCGCATCCACTTCATGCTCGGTGACTTCACCGGATTTCACGTCGGTCAGGCTGACGCGGGAAATCGCGCCTTCTCCGTGCAAAGCAGTAATTTCTGTAGGGGTGACGACGTTGACTCCGGATTGCTTAAGAAGTTCGACGCTGTGCTCGTGGGCTCGGAATTTGTCCCGACGATGGACGAGCGTTACTTGCTCCGCGATCGGCTCGAGCATGAGCGCCCAATCGAGCGCCGAGTCGCCGCCGCCGCTGAGCAGCACCTTCTGCCCGCGGAACTTCTCCAGATCGCTGACGAAGTAGTGCAGGTTCGCCTTCTCGTACGCCGCCGCTTCGGGAAGCTCCAGCTTGCGGGGCTCGAACGCTCCGACGCCCGCCGCAATAATGACGGCGCGTGCATGGTGAACCCCTTTATCGGTAACAATTTCAAAGAGGCGTTCCTCGAGCTTGGTCAGCCTCGCTACTTTTTCTTCCAAATAAACGTTGGGCTTAAAAAGCTCCAATTGGGTTTTTAGGTTGTCGACGAGCTCTTGGGCGGTCACTTTGGGAAATCCCGCTACATCATATATATATTTCTCGGGATACAAAGCGGCTAGCTGGCCTCCGAGCTGAGGCATGCTTTCGATCAGGCTGACGGACATCTTCCTCATGCCGCCGTAGAAAGCCGCGAACAACCCGGCCGGTCCTCCTCCGATAATCGCGACGTCCACGACTGGCGTATTGCTGGAATTCAAAATGCTACACCTCCGCGTAATGATGCCGATTGTCGTTACTAAACGTTTCCATTATAAACTTGTCGACAAAGAGAAGAAAGCTTTTTGTACGGATGCCCAAATATATTCGTGAAAAAGAACCTTGAAAATTGTTGGAAAAGCCGATATGATCAACACTAGAGTTTCGCTAAGTGGCTTAGCGAAGGGGATTGTGTAATTTTTCACAAACTAATCACACAAAGGGATTGGATGGGATCATCAATGAGCAGTATACCTAAGATCGTCATTCTGGGCGCAGGCTACGGCGGTGTATTGACCTCGCTTCGTCTGCAGAAGGAATTGAATTATAATGAAGCGGACGTCACTCTGGTCAACAAGCATGACTATCATTACATCACGACTCATCTGCACATGCCTGCGGCCGGAACGGACAACCCGGAGAACGCGCGCGTCAACATTTCCAAGCTGATCGACGAATTCAAGATCGACTTCGTCAAATCGACGGTCGTGCAAATCCGACCTCAAGACCGCAAGGTCATTCTGGAAGACGGAACGCTTTCTTACGATTATCTGATCATCGGTCTGGGCGGCGAGCCGGAAACGTTCGGCATCCCGGGAATGATTGAGCACGCGTTCAACATTCGGAGCATCAACTCCGTTCGCCTCATCCGCGAACATATCGAATATCAATTCGCGCGCTTCAAGCGCGAGCCGCACCGTACCGATTACCTGACGTTTATCGTCGGCGGAGCGGGCTTCACGGGCATCGAATTCATCGGCGAGTTGGCGGACCGCATTCCCGAGCTGTGCAAGCAGTTCGACGTCGACCAATCGCTCGTTAAGATCATCAACATCGAAGCGGCTCCTACCGCGCTTCCGGGCTTCGATCCGGAGCTGGTCGAGTACGCGATGCAAGTGCTTCAGAAGAAAGGCGTTACGTTCCGCATCGGCACGGCCGTCAAGGAGTGCACGGCGGACGGCGTTATCGTCGGCGAAGGCGAAGAAATCAAGTCGCAGACGGTCATCTGGACGGGCGGCGTTCGCGGCAACCGTCTGATCGAGGAAGCCGGCTTCGAGACGATGAGAGGCCGCGTGAAAGTCGACGAGTTCCTGCGCGCACCGGGCCACGACAACGTCTACGTGCTGGGCGACAACTCGCTCGTGTTCAACCCGGACGGCGGACGTCCTTACCCGCCGACGGCTCAGATCGCGATGCAGCAAGGCGTCAACTGCGCCCACAACCTGGTCGCTTCGATCCGCAACCAGCCGCTGAAGCCGTTCGTGTTCCACAACAAAGGCGCCGTGGCTTCGCTCGGCAAAGGCGAGGCGATCGGTCTGGCGTTCGGCAAGAAGTACAAAGGCCGTACGGCTGCATGGCTGAAGAAGATGATCGACCTTCGTTATCTGTTCATCATCGGCGGTATTCCGCTCGTGCTGCGCAAGGGTAAATTCCTGTAATGAGACACTGCAGCGTGCAAGTGCGGGGCCTGTTGACGCGAGACGAACTGGACCGTTACAACGCGCTGATGGAAGTGGGCTCTTATCTGGAGACGCAGAAGCGCTACGACCTCGTCGCCATCGTGCAGTCCGAGGTGGACCTGCTCATCCAGCCGGGCATCGAACGGCTGAAGGAGAAGGGCCGGGCCCGCGACCGGATGACGCAGGAATATTTGGAAGAGAAGCGTCGCGCCGAATGGGAAGCCCAGATGCGCGCGGTGGACGACGAGGAATAATCAAAGATTAATCGAACAAGCCGGATTCGAACGTTCTCCCTGCAAGGGGAACATTCGAGTCCGGCTTGTTTTTTACGACGGCATAATAAACGAACACATCTTTGTTCTCATTGATCCTTCTCATTGGAAGCTGAGCCCGGCAGCGTTAAGCTTGCCGTTCCCAGGCAGTACAGCACCGCCGCCGCTTCCTTGCGCGTCATGACTTGCTTGGACCGGTAATCGACGGTGTCGTCCGCGGACGGTGTCACTTCCGGGCCGTAGAATCCGTTCCCGACGATATTGCGCACGGCGTCCGTCGCCCAGGCGTCGGTTTCTCCGGACAGTTTCGCTTCTTTGGGCGGATGCCCGAGCAGCAGCGAGAGGCGAGAAGCCATGACGGCCGCTTCTTGGCGCATCATCGGACGGGTTGGCTCGAACAATCCCTTTTTCGTACCTGTGACAAAGCCCATATCAAACGCGGTAGTGATTTTGCCGGCATCCGGATTGTCCGCAGTGTCCTTGAACGGAGATTGCCCCTTCGCGGGAGCAGCCCCCAGCCAGTTGACGAGCCAAACTGCAAACTCGGCGCGCGTGATCGGTTCGTCCGGTCGAAACTTGCCGTCCCGCCCGGCTTGAACGACATCGAGTAGATGCAAGCCGTCGATGTAAGCGGCATAGGGGTGGTCTTTGCCGACATCCGTGAATCGTGCGGGCACAGGCAGCTTCTCCGACCATGCCGTAGGATTCGTTTTGGAGAACAAGAACCTGATCGTCCCGTCTTCGTTCTCTTTGAACGCCACGGGACTTCCTTGCTCATCCTCAAAGAGCAGAGGATCGACCTGTTTGAGCGTATGCTTGCCCATCAAGTCTTCCAGCGCGAGCATACCGTCCTGAGCCTTAATGCGCGTCGTCAAGTAACCGATCCGTAAATCCCGGTAGGTGCCTTCGAACCGAGCCAACTGGCTTTTCGCCGGCTGCAAGAACGTCTTTGGCCGTTCGACCGGATAATACCGGTCCATGAACGCTTCGTACAGACGATTCCGCAAATCGGAGCTATGATTAGTTACGATAAAGCCGCCTACGTTCTGCTCGGGAAGCAGCCACATCCACGAGGAGAAACCGGGAATGCTTCCTCCTTTGCCGATCACGTACTGGTTATTGAACTTATGATGTAGGATAAACTCGAATCCGTACGTCATCGTAGGCACCTGAGGATGAATCGCCAGATGTACGCTTTGCATGTCCTTCGCGGTTTCTTCGCGGAGAATGCGCGACTCGCCGAGCTTTCCTTTGTTCAGGTGCGCTAGCATAAACTTGGCCATGTCGCTCCCCGTTGTAACCATGCTGCCCTGGGGCATATCGGTCGGGATCGTGTTGTACAGCGGAAGCGGCCGATGGTTGTCGTCATAGCCGACGGCCAGATCCGCCTGGATGTCGGGCGTCAAAACAAATCGGCTGTCCTTCATGCCAAGCGGCTTGAAAATATGGTCGTTTACGTATTGGTGAAATGGCTTGCCCGACACCTGCTCAACGATGTAGCCTTGCAGCATCGAGGCGAAGTTATCGTATTTGTACACTTCACCCGGCTTGTGTACGATCGTCGGCATCGTTTTGACAACGTACTCTCTGAGCGGTGTAAAGGCGGTCATATCGCCCGTGATCATGTCGCCCGGCGGCGGATCTACGATGTCGAAGCCGGTTGAATGCGTAAGAAGATGCTTCATCGTCAGCGGCGAGCCCGAATTGTTCTTCAGCTTGACATCCCCGAGGTATTGCTGGACGTCTTGGTTCAGATCGATTTGGCCTTGCTCTACTAACTGCATCACCGCCGTGGCCGCAAAGACTTTAGAGACGGAAGCGATACGAAAAACCGTTTTTTCCGGATCAACCGGTATATTGGCCTCTATGTTGGCGGAGCCAAAGCCTTTCTGCAGCAACACTTTGCCGTCTTTGACGACGACAAATAGCGCGCCGGGCGTCTCCAACGCCTGAATATCCGTACGTTTGAAAAACGCGTCCGCAAACCCTTCGATGTCCTTTTCGTCCAGTACGGGCACGCTTTTGTACGTCGCCGCCGCCTCCTTAGACGCCCCGTCTGCGAATGCCGCAGGCACGGTGGCGCAAATGACCGTAACGGCTGTGAAAGCCGAAAGCATCGTTTTTTTCCAAACTGATGTCGTTATCATGTACAAGTTTCTCCTTTCGTCCTTCTATCCGCCTTAGCGGTAGATTAGGGTGTGTCCTGTTTCAAGCGCAGCGCTCAGCTTTCAAGGGTTTATGAAGCCGCCCCGGTTGGGGAGTCGGTTGCCGCGGATTCGCTGCGGGTGCCGGTGTCGCGAATGCCGATGTCGCGGAGCAGCACGGTTCCTTTTTCCGTTTTGTCGAAGATAAAGCTGAATTCGCTTAGCCGATCCGGCTGAAATTTCGGGTTCGCTTTTTGAAAGTCGGCGAGCCGGAAGGCGAAGTTTTGGAATACAGGCTCTTTCGTCGCCAGCGACCAACTGAACGGCCATTTGACGATAGAGCTCTCGAACATCGGCAGCAAGCTCGCGACAGAGCTTAACGGCAGCGCCGCGACGTTGCCGCTTGCGTCAACGGCCCGCACGGTCAGGTCGACGAGCGCGTCCTTGGCGCCGGTCGCTTCCTTGCTATCATCCCTGTCGGCCAACGAAAACACGATCGAGCTGTTTGTCTGCGGGGCGATCCCGGCGCCGCCATCCGGCAAAGAAACCGTGTATGCCGGAACACCGGGTTTCGCTTCGCGATCCCAATCTAGACGAACGGCGCTGTATTGGACCGGCGCATATTTCATCTCGACCTTGCCTTCCTTCCATTCTTTGAGATGTTCCCCGGAAAGCCGTCCGCCGGGCAACGTTGTTGTGTTCAAGTCTATATCTTCGTCAAAGCTGCTGATCACCTTCGTATGCGAGTCCATATAATCACTGATGTACATCGTTTCCGGGAGCCAATCCCGGGCATAGCCGAGGTCCTGGAATAGGGCACGGTATTCGCTTTTCCCGCTTATCGTCGCATCGAGGAACGACGAAACAAGCACTTTGGCCGCTTGCAGCTGATCCTCCTGCGGAATGAGCTGGGCCGTGTTATACAGTTTGTTGCCAAGCCCGGCGCCGTCGTACCGTCCCCAAACCGTGTTGAATTGTCCGTGGTTCGCCCCGTAGATATATACGGCCGCTTTAAAATAATCGCCGCCCGTAAAACCGATCCGGCTGTATTGGCTCGCTCCGTCGAACGAGATGACGTCCATGTCGTGCGAGCCTTGCAAGGCCAAATAGTTCAAATCGTTCAGCACGGTCGGTTGCCCCGCCGGCTTGTATTGCCCGTCCGTGCCGGCCAGCGAAATGACGGAACGGATACCGAAATGATAGTCGAATTTGAGGTTGCCGTCTTCGGGGTACGCCTGCAGTTTGTTGTACGCCGCCGCCACCGTGATCGCTTCGCCGCCGCGAGAATGTCCGATCAGCGCGACACGGCTCAAGTCCGCTTTGCCGTAGAACGGGTTGCCTATCGTAGCGTTCCAGTTTTTCCATGCCTTCAAGTGCTCAAGGATGAGCCACCCGCGCGCCGGATTTTCCTTTTCCAATACATTAATCATAAATAAGTCGTCATACGGCGACGTATTGAGGAAATTTTCGTCGATCGATACAAAAATGTACCCGCGGCTGGCCAGCAACCGGCCAAGATATTCATAACCAGGATCCGAATCATCGGTTGCGAGATGGTTGCCGTGTACGGCAACGACGACCGGAAACGATTCTTCCCCGTCGGGATACCAGACCGACCCGTTCAGCGGCATCGCTTCCGGTCCAAAGCCAAACGTTTTCGTGCGGAGCGACGACCATTTCGTAACAAAAGCGGATCCATCCACCGGCTTCGTCACGAGCGAGTCTTCCGCAAGAAGCGATTTTCGCTGGGGGCTTGCGCTGCCGTACGTTAAGGTTTTCACCTGATACGGTCCTGGCTCTGCCGGATTGGCCATCGTTGTCTTGTAGCGTTCCGCCGGCTTTAGCTCCTGCAGTCGGAACGGCTTGGCCAACTCCGCGTTGCCGTTGTCGAGCAGCCAGTACCCGCCGGTAACCACGAATCCGAATGTGAGGGCCGTTAAAATGCCGGCTGTCACTTTCGAAACCTTCTTTGCTCCCCGGTAGGTTCCGTTCATCCACCGGGCGATAAGCGCGCCTAGTAATGAAACGCTGGCAATCACCGACAATGTGATGAAAAACATCAGCTGCATCGGGCCGATAAAGCTGATGAACAGCAGGCAGAACGAAACAAGCGCCAGCCAAACGTAACGCGTAGGCATTCGTTTTGCCCAGTGCAGCAGCCCGGCGGCGATGCCGGAGATCAGGACGATGGCCAGCAGGAATACGACGGTTCCGGTCATATAATCCAGTGCGCCGCGCGACCCGATCATTTGGTATGCCTGAACGAGATAAATGCAGCCGACCGCAGCGGCCAGCGCGATGAAAGCCCCTTTCCAGCCCGGGGCGAGCGGAGCGGTCCGCTTGAACGGGGCCAGAAGGCGGGAGAACCGATTGGCGGACGGTTTCTTTGGGATTAACTCTGTTTGTGCCATATGAAGCCTCTTTTCGTCAAAATGGTGTCTTCCTGCATTGGACACTGCTCATTATAGGGGTCGTTTCTTTCCCCCGACTTTCAGTTTTCTTAAAATAACCTTTCAACGCAGGAAATCGCTCGCGCGGAGCGAACACTACGAATGACGAGGAGGCGGAATGATGCGCAAAACGATTTTGCTTGTCGACGACGAGCCGGATATTGTCGGTTTGCTTAAACTATTTCTGGAAAAAGAATTTGACGTGCTTGAGGCGCATGATGGTCAAGAGGCGGTTGAGCTGTTCTCGCGGCATTCGGTTGATTTGGCTGTGATCGATATTATGATGCCGCAGCTCGACGGCTTTCAGCTGCTGCAGTGGATACGAAGGCACTCGAAGGTCCCGGTGATCGTCGTGTCGGCGAAAAATCAGGAGACGGACAAAATCGCCGGGCTCGGGCTTGGCGCCGACGACTTCATCACGAAGCCGTTCAGCCCGTTGGAGGTCGTGGCGCGCATTCAAGCGCAGCTGCGCAGAACATACGAATTCAACGACCCTGCGCCGTCGCGAATGGAAGCGGGCGCCGATTCGGACGCAACGCGGCTCGGCGATCTGACGCTGGATCACGAAGCGTGTCTCTTGTACAAACGAGGGGAGCCGATCGCGCTAAGCGCGATCGAATACAAGCTGCTCAAACTGTTTATGACTAAACCGGGCCGCATTTATACGAAAAAACAAATTTTTGAAAATGTTTGGTCCGACCCCTACATCGCCGATGACAATACGATTATGGTGCAAATTAGCCGGTTGCGCGATAAAATCGAAGATTCTCCTCGAGAACCGTTTTATGTAAGAACGGTGCGGGGGCTTGGCTACCGGTTTGCCAAAAAGGAAGAGTTCCATGCGCCGTAAATCGAAGTTGTCCGGTATGCTGCTTCGGAACTACATCTTGTTTTCGCTGACGGTTGGGGCGAGTGTGTTTTTGCTGCTGCTTTTTTTCGTTGATCGGACGAACGATCGGCTGCCGGCGCAAGAAATGTCCTTGCTGAAAGCAAGCGAAATCGTCAGGCCGAATACGGCCAATATTCCAACGGAGGCGATCGAGGCTCTGTATGGCTGGGTGGAAATTCTCGACGAGCGGCTGAAGGTGGTCGAAGTGAAGGGGACCAAACGGGACGGTCCGGCTGCGTATACGGAACGAGAGCTGAACGCGTTATTTTACGATGTAGAAGAAAATCCGTTTTATACGTCTATCGCCCCTTTTCGCACCAACGACGGACATGATCGATACGGCTTGGTCAGGCTGCCGAAAAATAGGGTGAAAGAGGTCGTCGCTCTTGACGAGGATACGCAGGAAAACCAATCGATTTTTTGGGGCGTCGTGGCAGAAACGGGATTGCTGTTCCTGGTGCTGTTCGGAATCAACGTATACGTATACAGCAGACTGACCGCGATCCGATTGACGAACCCGCTCGGCCAAATCGCCGACGGCATTCGCAGCATTGCTGGCGGGCGTTACCATGAAAGGCTTCGATTCGAGGCGAATTACGAGCTGGCGCAAATTCAGGAAAGCTTTAATGCGATGGCGGAAAAATTAGAAAAGATCGAAACGCAAAAACGTCGGATTGAAGAAAGCAAGCAGCGGATGCTCGTACACATTTCACACGACTTGAAGACGCCGATTACGACGATTCAAGGCTACGCCGATGCGCTGCAGCTCGGCATAATCGAGGATGAGGCGAAAAAACAGCGAACGATCAAACTGATCCGTGACAAAACCAAACTGGTCGGAGAGCTGATCGACGATGTGTTCGAGTTGTCCAAGCTGGAGAGTCCTGAATATCCGATCGACAAGGAGGCAAGCGATCTTGCTGAATTTGTTCGGGAGATGGCAGTCGAATATTACGACCTGTTTGAAGAGCGGGAATTTGCGTTCGAATGCGATATTCCTGCGCAGGACGTCATCGTTTTGTTTAATAAGAAACTGCTGTACCGCGCCGTATCCAACCTGCTAGAGAACGCGCTGAAATACAATGCGTCAGGGACGCAGGTGCGACTAACGCTAACGGACGGAGACGAGGAAGCTCGCATCGAAGTGGCCGACAATGGCGTCGGCATTCCCGACCATCTTAGGGACCGGGTTTTCGACGCATTCACCCGCGGCGACATCGCTCGCAAAAGCGACGGCGGCACGGGCCTTGGCCTGACGATCGCGAGGCACATCGTGGAGAAGCACGACGGGCGTATGCGCTTGTGCCCCGAGGGTGGCTGTACTCGGTTCGAGTTGACGCTGCCGAAGGCGTGTTTGCTTGGTTGATTGTGCAGTCTTGGTTTTTTTTCGTTTCGCCTATGCTTGTTTGCGATTCCGTGTACAATAAAGGGGTAAAGCTGACAGCCAGATTAGGGAGGAGAAGAGAGAGATGCCGGGACGGACGGAGAAAGATTCGATCGGAAGCAAGGAAGTGCCTGATGAAGTGTATTACGGAATTCAGACTTTGCGCGCGGTAGAGAATTTCCCGATAACGGGGGTGCCGGTTCATCCCGAGCTGGTTATCGCGCTCGCCGGCGTGAAGAAGGCGGCCGCCCAGGCGAACATGCAGCTCAAAAGGTTGCCTGCGCAAATCGGGCAAGCGATCGTGCAGGCTGCGGAAGAGGTAGCGGGCGGCAGCTTGTCGGAGCAGTTTATTGTCGACTCGATTCAGGGGGGCGCGGGCACTTCGATCAACATGAACATGAACGAGGTGCTGGCCAACCGGGCGCTGGAGCTGATGGGGCATGCCAAAGGGGACTATTTTCACTGTAATCCGAACAACCACGTCAACATGTCGCAATCGACGAACGACGCGATTCCGACCGCGCTGCGCATCGCGGCCCATCGTCTGACCGGGCAGCTGCTGGATACGATGGAGGAGGTTCGCCAAGGGTTCGTCCGCAAGGAAGCGGAGTTCGACGACGTAATCAAAATGGGCAGAACCCATCTGCAGGACGCGGTTCCGATTCGCATGGGCCAGGAGTTCGGCGCGTATTCGAAGGTGCTGGCGCGGGACATGGGACGCATTCGGCGCGCTTCCGAAGGGCTGCTTGCAGTTAACATGGGCGCGACGGCGGTCGGCACGGGGCTGAACGCAACGCCCGAATACATTCGGCTCGTCGTGGAGCATCTGGCCGGCGATCTGGGAATCCCGGTCGTATCCGCCCCGGATCTCGTCGATGCGACGCAGAACACGGACGCTTATACGGAGCTGTCCGCCGCGCTGAAAGTATGCGCCGTCAATCTGTCGAAAATCTGCAACGACATTCGCCTGATGGCTTCCGGGCCGCATGTCGGGCTTAACGAAATTTTGCTTCCGCCGAGACAACCGGGCTCTTCGATTATGCCGGGCAAGGTGAACCCGGTCATGGCCGAAGTCGTCAACCAGGTCGCATTCCAGGTGATGGGCAACGACCATACGATCTGCATGGCTTCCGAGGCGGGTCAGTTCGAGCTGAACGTCATGGGGCCGGTCATCGCCTTTAACCTGCTGCAATCGCTGCAGGTGCTGCAGAGATCGCTGGACGTCTTCAACCGCTTCGCGCTGGAGGGAATGGAAGCGAACCGAGCGAGATGCCAGTCGTACGTCGACAGAAGCTTCGGCATCGTTACCGCGCTGAATCCGCATCTCGGCTACGACGTGGCGGCGCAGCTCGTGAAGGAAGCGATGAAGACGGGGATGACGATCAAAGAGCTGATCTTGGAAAAAGGTTTGCTGACGCAGGAGGAAATGGACGAAATTCTCGACCCGATCCAGATGACGACGCCGGGAATCTCGGGAGAGCACTTGCTGAAGGAGCAGGTTTGAGCGAATAAAGAAGCCCGCGTCGGCTCCAGAAAAGGGAGAAGGCGCGGGCTTTCATTATTGCGTCAGATCGAATCAGCCTCTAGGCAGCAGGCGCTCAAACGCTTCTTCGGTCAGCAGATTGCCAACGAAGAACGATCCGAATTCGCCGTAACGCGCGCTGACTTCGTCGAATCTCATCTCGTAGACGAGCTTCTTGAACTGCAGGGCATCGTCGGAGAACAGCGTCACGCCCCATTCCCAGTCGTCGAAGCCGACCGAGCCGGAGATGATCTGCTTCACCTTGCCGGCGTAGCCGCGGCCGATCATGCCGTGGCTTCTCATCAGCGTCTTGCGCTCTTCCATCGGCAGCATGTACCAGTTGTCCTCGAGATTGCGCTTCTTGTTCATCGGATAGAAGCAAATATGCTTGCTCTTCGGCAAAGTCGGCTTCAGGCGGGCGACGATCTCCGGCACCTGCAGCGGATCTACGCCGGGAGCTCCCATATAGTTGCTCAGCTCGACTACGCTGACGTAGGAGTAGGCTTTAACGGTATAGCGGGCAAAGCTCGAACGGTTGAACGCGTTCTCGATCTCGTTCAGCTCCTCCAGCGTCTCCCGCAGATGCATGAGGATGAAGTCCGCTTTCTGGCCGACGATCGAGTAGAACGCGTAGCTGCCTTCCTTGCGCTCTTCGTTCGCCGTCCATTCCGCGCGCAGCTTCGCCAGCTCGTCCAGCGCGGCGTCTTTTTCCGCGGGGGTCGCGGCGTTCCAGGCTTGCCAGTCGATCGTGCGCAGGTCGTGCAGCACGTACCATCCATCCAATGTTTGAGCGGCTTCGCTCATCGGTCATCTCTCCTTGTCCAAGCGGTTTATTCCCATTGTAGCCCAACGGGCGAGCGAGGGGCAAACGTCCGCAGCCGCATTGACGGGAGAAAACGGCATTTTCGACGTTTTGTTCACAGCTCATTCACACCCTCCGCGTTGACTGGGACCCGACCAGCTTGTAAACTGGAAAAGAGTCTGACTTTTGGAGGGTTTGCGCAATGATCGGTGGAGTCGTAGGTGGCATCTTGTTCGGGATTATCGGCTCGCTGCTCTGCTTGGTGCTGTTTTTCGGCATCGGCTTTATTCTGAACATGCTGATTAAGACAACCTGGTTTCCGCTCTGGCTGTTCGTGATCGTCGTCATTCCGCTCGGCATTTGGCAGCTGTGGCAGGATGATTTGACCGTTACCGAAAATATACAATCGCTGCTCGTATCCGATACGATTCTGATCGTGGCCGGCGGCGTCGGCGCGTATTTGAGCGGCTGGGCGATTCGCGCGCTGCGGCGCGGCGGGTATAAAATGTTCTGAACCTCGCGAACGGAGCGAGGCTGAGCGGAATCGGGAGGAGTCGAAATGCTCCGGCTATCGGAAGGGTTGAAAATGGCGAAGTACGCGCTCGTGGGCGGATTGAACACGGGAGTGGATTTCGCCGTTTTTTGTGCGTTGGTGTACGGATTGGGCTTTCCGTCCGCGGGAGCGCAGGTCGTATCTTATTTGGCGGGCACGGCGAACAGCTACTTGCTGAACCGCTACTGGACGTTCCGGGTACGGAACAAGATGAGCGCGGTCGAAATGGTCCGCTTCGTCCTCGTGAACGCGGCATCGTTCTCGGCTGCCACGGCCGTGCTGCTGGCACTCGAACACGCGGGGCTGGAGGCGGCTGCCGCCAAGGCGGTTTCGGTCTTCCTCTCCCTTGCGGTGAACTATGCGGGATATCGTCTGTGGGTGTTCGGAGACAAACAACGACAGCGAATCGAAGAGCCCGAATCTTGAATTCTATGCTACAATAGAAGGATCATCACTTTGAAGAAAAGAGTGTCGATCCCGCGATGCGCGTGTCGAATTTAATGGAGTTTACGGAAAATCACCGGTTCATCGTCAGCAGGGACTTTGCGCTCAGCGGACTGGACCGGAAAGCGCTGGTCAGCCTGTACCAGCCGATGGCTGGCGCGGTTTCGGCCGCTTTCTACCAGCTGCTCTATCATCAGATCGCCGAAGACGCGTCCGGAATATCGGCTCCGGAGTCGCAGCGCAAGCTGTTTCTCGGACTGGGGATGGAACTGAACGCCGTCGGCCGGCAGTCGGCCGTCGACGCGGCTTCTCGCTTGGAAGCGGTCGGCCTGCTGCAAGTGTACCGCCATCATAATCCGTTGTCGGAGGAAACGCTGTACGAATATGTTCTTGTCGCCCCGCTTAGTCCGGCCGAGTTTTTCGCGAGCGAGCATCTGACGCTGCTGCTGCGGGACAAGATCGGCAAGAGCGCGCTGCTGGAGCTGCGCGACGTTTTCGCTCCGGAGCCGCCGCCGGAGCTCGCCCGGTTCGTCAATCGGGAGGAAGCGACCGTTCACTTCTCGGAAATTTTCCGCATCAGCCCCGGGCAGGTCGATCCGGAGCTCGAAGCGGGCTGGTCCGAGAGCGCCGTGGCGAAGGAAGCCCCTTCGTTCCGTCCGGCGGAACGGATTCGCCATAGCGAGATGATCCTGCGATTTCCGCGAGGCTCGGCGAACCGGGTGTTCGTGGAGAGGCTGAATCGCGCGCCGCAGGCGATGGCTCAGATCAATTATTTGGCGTACAAATACGACTTGGAAGTGCCGGAGATTTGCCGTTTGCTCGACGAGGACGGCATGTTCCGACACGACGGCACGCTGCAATGGGACGACCTGCAGCATCGGGCGAACCTGATGTATCGGCAGGATCGCAAGCGCGCGGAAGAGCGGGAACGGTTTCTCGCGAGAGGGGAAGAAAGGCCCGGGGGGATGCAGGCGGACGAGCCAGTCGCGATTCCTCCGTCCTTGCTGCTCGACATCCCGGAGAGATTCCAAGAGAAAGTCGCCGTGGAGGGCTACAACGAGATGCTTCGCAGGGAGCCGTACACGCGGATGCTGGCGCGTTATTTTCCGGGGGAAGTGCCGGACAACTTCGTGCGCGTATTCGAGCGTATCGACTTAAGCTATAAGCTGCCCGAGCCGGTCATCAACGTGCTGATCCACTACGTGTTCTCGCTCGGGAGGGCGCAGCGGCTGACGAAGTCGTTCGTCGACGCGATCGCTTCGAA
>NZ_JBEPYQ010000106.1:0-24753 GCF_041641335.1 Cohnella sp.
ATTGAGATGAACAGCATAAGTCCCGAACAGGCCGCGATGATGGCGATCGACACCCAAGGTACGCGAATCCCGCGCAAGCCATACGTTACACCAACGCCGAAGCCATCAAGACTGACCGCAAGCGCAAGCAGCAGCAAAGATACGGATCCCGTCAAGCTTACACCTCCGCGCATATCATGATCCACCAGACGCCTAGCCTGGTTGGAATTCATCATATGCGAGGGCGCTATCTTCGTGATTTGTCCTTCTGACATCGCGGGCAGAAGTGAGTGCCGCGGCCGGCGACAACCGTCTTCACGATAGAGGCTCCGCAAGCCTGACAAGGCTCGCCCTTGCGTCCGTATACCCGTAAAGAATATTGAAAATAGCCCATCTCGCCTTGACCGTTCACGTATGACTTTACCGAGGAGCCTCCCGCATCCACCGCATCGCGCAGCACCCGTACGATCGATTCATGGAGCCGCTTCAGCTCGGACGGCTTCAACGAATCGGCCTCCCGCTCCGGATGAATGCCGGCCCGATGAAGCGCTTCGTCTACATAAATATTGCCGAGGCCGACAATGATCTCTTGATTGAGCAGGAGCGGCTTCACTCGCGTCGAACGCTTCGCCATCAGATCGCGGAATGCGCGATACGTGAACACCAGCTCGTCCAGCGGCTCCATACCCAGCTTATGCAAAGGCGGCTGCTCAAATTCTTCGCCGCGCACAAAAAGATGCATTGTGCCGAATTGCCGCACATCCTTGTACCGAAGCTCGGTATCGTCCTCAAAGCGAAAGACGACATGCGTATGCAGCTCTTCCGGTTCCCCCGTCCGGTACAGCCCGTAACGCCCTTCCATCCGCAAATGGGACACAAGGGTAATCCCGTCCAGCAGCATTCGAATAAATTTCCCTCGACGCTCCACACGTTCGAAGGTTCGTCCCTGCAGCATCGCCGCAAACAGCGGCGGATCATCAGGCTTCTGTATAATTCGCGGCAGCCGCACCTGCACATCCCGAATTGTCTTTCCGACAATCAGGCCGTTCAGCGTGCGAACCACCGTCTCTACCTCCGGCAGCTCCGGCATGTTCAGGTCACCTCACGCTCGATTATACCGAATTCCCCTTATTTCGCCTCGTACCAATTAATCCCGTACGAGACGTCAGCGCGAAGCGGAACGTCAAGCTCAATCGCAGCCTCCATCATTTCCGGCACCAGCACCTTCATCATATCCAGCTCCTCGGGCGGAACCTCAAATACAAGTTCGTCGTGGACCTGCAGCAGCATGCGGCTACGGAGCTTTTCCCGAACAAGGCGCTCTTCGATTCGAACCATCGCCAGCTTGATAATATCGGCTGCGGTGCCCTGAATCGGCGTATTCATCGCCGTTCGCTCGGCAAACGAGCGGAGATTGAAATTAGACGCATTAATATCCGGAAGGTACCGCCTGCGGTGAAGCAGCGTCTCCACATAGCCGTCCTTGCGCGCCTTCGCTACAATGTCCTCCATATAGGTCCGCACACCATCGAATGCCGCCAAATACTGCTCAATGAACGTTGCCGCTTCCTTCCGCGTAATGTTCAGGTTCTGCGACAAGCCGTAATCGCTGATGCCGTATACAATCCCGAAGTTGACCGCCTTGGCCTGACGGCGCATATTGGCATCCACCTGATCCGCTGTCACGCCAAACACGTCCATCGCCGTCTTCGTATGAATGTCCATGTTCGATCGGAACGCTTCCTTCATCCGTTCATCGCCGGCGATATGCGCCAGTACGCGCAGCTCAATTTGCGAATAATCGGCAGCAAGAATGAGCCAGCCGGGTTCGGACGGCACAAACACCTTACGGATTTTTTTCCCTTCCTCCAGGCGGATCGGGATATTTTGCAGGTTGGGGAATTGACTGCTCAGCCGTCCGGTCGCAGCAATCGTCTGGCGGTAATACGTATGCACCCTCCCTGTAGCAGGCTGAATTTCCTTCAATAAGCCCTCTACGTAGGTGGATTGCAGCTTGGCCAGCTGCCGGTAATGGAGAATAAACGCAACGATATCATGATAAGGCGCCAGCTTGTCCAGAACCTCGGCATCCGTCGAATAGCCGGTTTTCGTCTTCTTCCAGGCAGGCAAGCCAAGCTTCTCGAACAAAATTTCGCCAAGCTGCTTCGGTGAGTTAATGTTGAATGTCGTCCCCGCCAGCTCATAAATCCGGGCTTCAAGCTTCCCGATTTCCGCAATCAGCTCTTCTCCGTAGGCACGTAAATCAGACGAATCAACGGTAATCCCCCTCAGCTCCATGGCAGACAGCACGGAGGCAAGCGGCAGCTCCAGCTGCTCCAGCAGCGCACTCATGCCATTCAACTCCAGCTGCTTGCGCTGCAGCGGCACGATCCGGAAGAGTGCCGCCGCCTTGCGCGCCAGGAACGCGCCGGCCGTCTCCAGCTCCGGAATGTGAAACTTGGCGCCTTTGCCGAAGATATCCTCCTCAGCCGGCACCTTCGGCAAGCCGTATTTGTCCGCAAGTCCGGATACCGAATGACCCGACTCGGTCGGGTCCAGCAAGTAGGCGGCCAAGAGGGAGCAAAAAGTAACGCCGCGCAGTGCAACCCCCTTCCAATGAAGAGCGACCTCCGCCTTATGGGAATCGTACACCGCCTTCGATCTCCCAGCATCTGCAAGCCACTCCCGAAGCTGCGCTCCCTCGTCGCCCAGCAGCTTCTCCGCAGGCACATAATACCCCGGCGACTCCTCCCCCATATAAACAGCGACACCGAGCGGCTCAGCGCCGTGCGGGTTCTCTCCCGGAATTTCGACGATGACCGACGGCTCAATCCCCTGCGCATATGCCTTGCCTAGCGCATCCGCACATTCAGCCGCCTGCTCCCGCGTCAGGACGAAACGAACGTCAGCCAGCAGCTCGCCGCTTTGATCGCCCGACGCCGACGCCGATGACATCTCCGCATTGTCCGACCCGAAATCCAGCTTCTCCAGCAGCGATTTGAACTCAAGCTGCTGCAGCATCGATTTGAGCGCGCCGCCGTCCCAGCCCTCGTATTTGTACTGCTCCCATTCGCCTTCCATCGGAACCTCGCGGTAGATCGTCGCCAGCTTCTTGCTTAGTCTGGCGCTGTCCGCATGCTCCCGCACCTTCTCTTTCATTTTGCCGGTCAATTGCTCCACATGCTCCAGCACGCCTTCCACCGAGCCGTATTCGTGCAGCAGCTTAAGCGCCGTCTTCTCGCCGACGCCCGGAATCCCCGGAATGTTGTCCGACGTATCGCCCATGAGGCCCTTCAAATCAATGATCTGGGACGGGGTCAGTCCGAGCTTGTCCTGAATTTCGGCGGGATCGTATTTCTCCACCTCGGATATTCCTTTGCGCGTAAGCAGAACCGTCACATACTCCGAAGCGAGCTGCAGCATATCCTTATCGCCCGTCACAACAACGACCGGCAGCTTGCGCTCATCCGCCAGCCGGGTCATCGTCCCGATAATGTCGTCAGCCTCGTACCCTTCCAGCTCGAACCGCTTCATACCGAACGCATCCAGCAGCTCCTTGAGAATGGGAAATTGCACCGAGAGCTCCGGCGGTGTTTTGGCCCGTCCGCCTTTATACTCGGTGTACCCTTCATGCCGGAACGTAATCTTCCCCGCGTCGAACGCGACCAGAATGTGAGAGGGCTGCTCCTCGCGGAGAAGGCGCAGCAGCATGTTGGTGAATCCATATACAGCGTTGGTCGGCGTACCGGCCTTATTCGTAAGCGGAGGAGTCGCATAGAAAGCCCGAGAGGCAATACTGTTCCCATCCAACACAATCAATTTATCCGTCATCCAATTGTCATCCCTTCCCAAAAATCCATGCCCTAATGATAACACATTGACAGAGCCAACACATACACTAGAGTAAACGGGAAAAAGGGTGTGCGAACCAAGTGGGAATCTGGAGCAATTATCGGGAAAAGCCCGTCTGTTTTCTTGATGTGCGCGGCACCTTGACGGACGAGCCGCAGGCGGATCGGGACTGCTTTCTCGCGGTGCTGAAGGAGTTGACAGGAAGGTGGTTGCCGGAGGACGGGGAGTGGAACGCCGGATCGATCTACCGGACGTTCAGCAAGCACAGGGCCAGACATCTTTCGTTCGAGGAAAGCTTGAAGCGAGTGCTGCGCAGGGCACCAATCGAGTCGGGCCGCGAATGGCTGACGTCCTTCCGGCGGGAATACGAGGGCTTGCGTGTTCATACGATCCGGATCCGGCCGGAAGCTGCGCCAACGCTCAAGCTTCTGGCGCAAGCCAAAGCTATCGGCATCATCAGCAACGGCAGCCGCAAGCGTGTCGAGCGTGTGCTCGAGCTCGGCAAGCTGACGCCTTACCTTGACGAAAAGCTCATCGTCGACTCCTCCGGCGCAGGCTTCCGCAAGCCGGATCCGCGGCTATTTCGGCTGGCAGCACGGAAAGCGGGCGTCAAAGCGGAGCAATGCGTGATGGTCGGCGACAGCTGGCGCAGAGACGTAAAGGGCGGGGTTGATGCAGGAATGCTCCCCATCTGGCTCCGCCCCGAGCAGCTGTCTAAACCGCCTCAATTCATTCGAGTCGACAGCAAGCAGGTCGCAGTAATCAGGCGTTTTGTGGACCTTGGTAATTTGGCTGAGCAGTAGGTTATTCAATCACAGTTTGCGCAATTGCACTGCCTTGCTGCGCCTTGGACTCTTTCTTTAGCTTTGCTGCCTGCTTGGAAATATGCTCAGGAGTTAAGTCTGGACCGCCTTTACAAATCACCAATGCCAATGACAGGGACATCCCCTTGCCAGCAATTTTATTCCCATCCCTATCCAGAACGAATTCCATCTGATCATCTTCATAAAAAATGGCTATGCCCTGCTGAAATCTTCGTATAATTTCTTCACATAGACGTTGGGAATCGGAAGCTGAGGTGATCACAATATAATCATCTCCCCCAATATGCCCCACGAAGTCATGGGGATGACCACATACATTTACCGCATACTGAATAATGTCGGCAGTATATTGGATGACTTCGTCCCCTTTTTGAAAGCCGAAGCGATCGTTGAACCACTTGAAGTAATCAATATCCACATATATAACCGAAAAACTAAGGCCTCGACTTAGATAACTGCGCATATTACGCTGAATTTGTACATTCCCCGGCAGACCTGTTAATGGGTTCGATACCCGAGCATTCTCCATCCTGACTTGTGTGATGGATTCCAGTATCGAGCGGATCGTCGCAACTCCGATCATGACTCCGTCTCTGACAATGATCACAAAGTCATATAGTCGGTGGAAATCACGGGACATTGCCATTTGCGAGACAATTTCGGGAGAAAGTCGATGCTCAACAACAAGTGCTTGACGATCCATAATATGGCGTATCGGCTTGTTCCAATACAAGGAGAGTCCGTATTGCCCAGCAAGCAACTGGAATAACTTATCCCGCGTAACGAGTCCGACTGGCTCTTTGTCTGCATTAATGATAACGACACCCTGTTCATCCATGCTGCTGTTAAAATAATGGGTAATTTGCGAAGTAAGTGTCGTTTCTGGAAATGTCTTTACAGGAAGCGCCAAATCACCGATTGTAAAGTTGGAAAATGAGGAATCCAAATGTTCCCTTTGTCTATTGATCTCATCCGTAACCGCCCAATCTATAGGTTGCAAACCTTTATTTGGGCGCCCCAGAAAAAATCCTTGACCGAAGTGAACCCCCATTTTCATCAATTTAATCAGTTCTTCCCTTGTTTCGATCCCCTCTGCGATAATTTTTATATTCATTTTCCTGGCAAATGTAACAAACGTCTCCAGGATGTATTCCTTAACCTTATTTTCGTGGATGTTCTGAAGCAGAGACCGATCCACCTTGATATAATCTGGACTCAGTTCAGCGATTGCTTGAAGCGAAGAATACCCTGCTCCAGCATCGTCAATTGCAATTTGATAGCCTTGCGCCCGATAATGATGCAAAACTTTTTTTACCGTTGTAAAATCGTCAATGGAGCTTCTTTCTGTGATTTCAAAGACAACATTATTGGGTGACAAACCACATTGGTGTAGCAGTTTATGAGTTCTTCCCGGATTAAATTCCGGATCATGAATGATATGTGCTGACAAGTTGATAAACACACGCTGATTCGGCTTAAGCCCGCTGCAGCCTCGTATTGCTTTTTCTCTTGTAATCTTCTCCAGCGAATACGTCTGCCCTTCCTCTTCTGCGAACGAAAACAGAGTCAGCGGTGATTGAAAAGGAGAATTTTCCGGTCCACGAGTCAAAGCCTCATACCCGAAAATTGCCGCATCTGTTAATGAAACAATCGGCTGATACACGGAATACATCAGCTGTTCTTGTATGATCTGATTAAATTCATTTCGGAGCTGCTGCTGAGGCACATCGCTGCGCTTAACCTGACGAATCGCCTGTTTCATAGCAGAATAAAGCAAGTTGTCCAGATCCTTGTCCGGTGCATCCACAAATAAAGAGCAACCGCTTTGCAATTTGACATTCAAACCATTTGAAAAGCGTTGCGATAGTTCATGTTCAATTCGCTTCCGAATATTTGCGGCAAAATCAAATAACAGTCTTTCACTTGTCGTTACATTCACAGTATCCAATCCGATATAGGCAAAGAAATCGTCGCCAATTCGCGTAGAGTAAAATAAATGAGGCGTATCCACTCGGATTGCTTTCAAGCTCAAGTCGATAAACTGAAGCATTTGCTCGCAAAAAAGTCTACCACTTGCTTGTTCCAGTTCGGACAAGCCCTCCACATCCAAGTATAAAACGCCAATACAGCCTTCTTTCATATGATTATGTATTTCTTCTAGAAGTTGTACTTCAAATACACGCATGCTAATCATATGTAACCTTCTCTCTAACACAATCACTGTCTACAGCTATTATAAAGGACAAATATATTCTGAATGTTAATTATACGTTAAATTTCGACATCTTTCGTAAAAACAAGTGACCTTTGCCCTAAGCAAGAACTTTTTTCATACTGATCACAAATAAAAAAAACTCTCTCCAACAGGAAAGAGCCTTATGAGCATTCAATTTAAACGTTCAAGTCTTTGCGCTTGCCGGTGACTAAATAAATAACACCTTCTCCAAGATTCGTTACATGGTCACAAACGCGTTCAATCGAGTGCGCAACCATTAACAAATGCGTCAGCTGTTTGTTAACTTGGTAATCGGCTCCCATTAAGTTCGTAATTTCATGGAATAGCGTACTGTACAGCTTATCCACCTCATCATCAAGCTTTGCCAAACCGGCTGCGCGATGGATATCACGGTCCATGTATGCCGCTAGGCTCTCCCGCAGCATATTTTTCGCGAGGTCCGCCATCTTGGGAATATCCACAAGCGGCTTTACCATCTCTTGTCCAAACAATCGCATGGTAATCTTCGCAATATCAACAGCATGGTCTGCGATTCGTTCCAAGTCGATCGCTGTCTTCAGCGCCATTCCTACAAGACGAAGATCGCTGGCCATCGGCTGCTGTAAAGCAATTAAATGGAGACAGGTTTCTTCAATCTTAAGCATCATTTCGTCAATCTGATCATCTTCATCAATCGTCTTGCGAGCAAGTTCTTCGTCGAGCTTCAACAATGAATCGACAGCTTGGTGTATCAAACGTTCAACGTGAGTGCCCATGAGTAGCACATTGCCATGCAAATCGTCCAACGCCTGATGGAATGATGTGCGAGTATCCATTCGATCAACCCCCTTATCCGAAAAATGTAACTTGAATAAAAATAACATAGTATTAACGCTCTTGCAACGGGATCTTTTTGTCGAAATATTAACCGAAGCGTCCAGTAATGTAATCTTCTGTTCGTTTATCTGAAGGCGAAGAAAACAACTGTTCAGTCTCCGCATATTCAACTAGCTCTCCGCTCAAGAAGAAGCAAGTTGTATTAGAAATTCTCGCAGCTTGATGCATATTATGTGTAACCATGACAATCGTATACTTTTTGCGAAGTTCCTGGGCAAGTTCCTCAATTTTCAAGGTGGAAATCGGGTCAAGGGCTGAGGTCGCCTCATCCATGAGCAGGATATCCGGGTTCACCGCAAGCGCCCGAGCGATACACAGTCGTTGCTGCTGTCCGCCGGACAAGCTAAATGCAGATCGCTTCAGAAAGTCCTTGACTTCATCCCAAAGCACGGCATCTCGCAAGCTTTTTTCGACAATTTCATCCAGTTGCGATTTATTCGTTATTCCGTGTATACGAGGTCCATACGCAATATTGTCATAGATTGATTTCGGAAATGGGTTCGGCTGTTGAAATACCATGCCGACCTTCTTGCGAAGTGTTTCTACATCCACCTCTGAACTATACAGCTCAATACCCGAAATTTTCATGCTACCTTCTATACGCACGTCTGGAATCATATCATTCATCCGGTTCAAGGTCCGAAGCAAAGTGGATTTACCGCAACCAGACGGTCCAATGAAAGCAGTAATTGACTTTTCTTGAATGGGAAGTGTTACGTCCTTTAGCGCATGAAACGAGCCATAAAATAAATTCAGCTTGGCAATGTCGATCAAAGTGCTCATATAGGTACAATCTCTCCTTGGCTACGAAGGAATATTATCCCTTTCGCTGATATTTATTTCGAAGCAGTACAGCCGAGATATTCATGAGAATCAACAGCGTTAGCAGCACGATGATGCCTGCAGCTGCTAAATCATGGAAAGCTTGCTGAGGTCTTGAAACCCAGTTGAAGATTTGAATCGGAATAACCGTAAATTGATCGAACACATCATTTGGCAAAAAGTTTACGAACGTAAGCGCCCCGATCATAACAAGCGGCGCTGTTTCTCCAATCGCACGAGACAGGGCCAAGATAATACCTGTCAAAATACCAGGAATCGCTGACGGCAACACCGTTCGCTGAACCGTTTGCCATTTCGTCGCGCCAAGCGCAAAAGATGCGTTGCGCAACGTGCCAGGTACTGCACGAATAGCTTCTTGCGCAGCTACGATAATAATGGGAAGCACAAGCAAAGTCATCGTTAACGCACCTGCCAAAACACTGCGTCCAAGTGCAAGCTGTTCAATTCCGAGACCGCGGACGAACAAGGCGAGTCCTAAAATCCCGTATACAATCGATGGAATTCCAGCGAGCGTCGAAATATTAAGCTGAATAAAAGAACGCAACTTATTCTTACGCGCATATTCCTCCAGGTAGATCGCCGCACCGACCCCAAGGATAAACGACAATGGAGCCATAATGAGGACGAAATATGCAGTGCCAACAATGGCAGAGAGCAATCCTGCCTCATGTGGATTCCTGGAAGGGAAGTTGGTAAAAAAGTGAGGTTTTAACATATGTGCGCCTTGGATGACAATATCAATGATCAGAACAAGTAGGACGAGAACGGCTAGGGAAGTAGCGGCGACAAACAGAAGATGCAAATAAAAATCGAAGCGTCGCCTTCCTTCAATTTGCTTTTTGTTGGAGTCATTAAACATGAATTAATACTCCTCCCTGAAACGGCGAGAAATGTATTGAGCAAAAATATTAAGCAGGAAGGTAATTACGAACAGCGTCATACCTACCGCAAAGATTGTACCATATTCTACAGAGCCATGCGGCGTATCGCCCAACGAGACTTGTACAATGTACGCCGTCATAGTCTGAATGCTTTCCATTGGATTCAGTGTCATTTTGGGAGTTGCGCCTGCGGCAACAGTAACCGCCATTGTCTCTCCGATCGCACGCGAAAAAGCAAGCACGAAGGAAGCTATAATTCCTGACAAGGCAGCGGGAACGACTATTTTCAGAGCGACCTCAAGTCTTGTGGCGCCAAGCGCATAAGCACCGTCCCGCAATGCTTTTGGTACAGCCATCATTGCATCCTCACTTAATGACGAGATCATCGGGATAATCATAATGCCAACCACAATTCCTGCACTTAATGCGTTGAACAGCCCTAATCCTGGAATAAAGGTTTGCAGCAACGGAGTTACGAAGGTCAAGGCGAAATAGCCGTAAACGATTGTCGGCACTCCAGCCAGCACCTCCAATATCGGCTTCACTATTTTCCGGACTCGGAGCGGCGCATACTCACTTAGATAAATTGCGGAGGCAAGTCCGATTGGCATCGCGACAAGGCACGCAATAAAGGTGATCATGAGCGTACCGTTAATCAGCGGAAGAACGCCGAATGCTTTAGGTTCAATCAATGGAGCCCATTTGGTCCCGGTGAAAAACTCAATAGGGTTAATGAGTTTAAAGAATACAATCGTTTCACCCAAAAGCGTCCATATAATGCCGACTGTGGTCAAGACGGAGACCGTTGCGCACAAGAAAAGAAGCACCGGCATAATCTTGTCCAAAATAAACACACGTTTGTTTTTGAAGATGTCACGGCCTTGTACCATGCGTTGATAATCCCCTCAGCTTAACAATTTATTTACAATTCATGCAGTAAAAATGTGACACCCCATATGAATGAATTACCTCTATGGGGCTGTCACACTTATTGTGGCGTTATGCAGTTATGATGTCAACCCATATTTCGACAATTAGTTCAGTTTCGCCAAACCGTCGTCATACATTTTTTGCGGCAGGTTGATGTATCCTACTTGCTTGGCAAGCTTGCCAGCGTTCTTCAGGTAGAACGTTACATATTCCTTCACTTCTTCACGAGCCAGATCCTTTTTGTTCACATAGATGAACAGCGGACGAGAAAGCGGATTGTAAGTACCGTCATTGATTGTTTTCTCGGCTGGAAGAACGGCATTACCATCCTTGTTAACGATCGGGACGAGCTTCAGCTTGCTGGCGTTGTGCTCATAATATGCGAAGCCAAAATAACCGATTGAGTTTTTGTCGCCGGCCACGCCGTTTACAAGGACGTTGTCGTCCTCGGAGAACGTAACCTGAGAGTCGTTGCGGCTTGCCTGTGCTTTTTTGTTTACTGCCTCAGTAAAATAGTCGAACGTGCCGGAATCAGCGCCCGGGGAATAAATTTTGATCTTTTCTTTCGGCCACTCCGCACGTACGTCCGACCAGTTTACAACCTTGGAGTTCGGCTCGAAAATTTTGTTAAGCTCGGCTACCGACAATTTGTCAACCCATGTATTATTTTTGCTTACAATAACAGAAAGTCCATCGAAGGCTACAGCGAGTTCTACGTATTCAATATTCTTGTCTTTGCAAGCCTGAGCTTCTTCCGCTTTGATCGGACGCGATGCGTTCGAAATTGCGGTTTCGCCTGCACAGAAACGCTTGAAGCCGCCGCCAGTACCCGATACACCTACAGGAACACGAACTTCCTTGTGGACCTTGCCGAACTCTTCAGATACAGCCTCGGAAAGCGGGAACACCGTGGAAGAGCCGTCTACTTGAATGGTACCGCCAAGCTTCTTGGCAGGAGCTGCCGGAGCTTGTGCCGCTGGCGGAGTCGAACCTTGTTTGCCGCCATCCGTCGGCTTCGTTGCGTCTTTCCCCCCACAAGCTGTTGTTACCGCTAGTGCTGCAATTGCTGCGATGATCATGCCTTTCTTTACTGTTAACACTGTACGACCACTCCTCATTCTATTAGTTATTCAACATGTCCTATAGTAAAGGTCAACTGTTAACCCGATTCGCACTTTTTGTTAACGCTATGTAAAAAACATTGCTTAATCCGACAATCCTTTTACTTGGCTTGTCTTCCTTCCTCGCCATTAATCGAACGATTTCGACAATTTTAACAAAGGTTTAACAAAATTATAATTTTCAACAAACGAACGGGTGATAACATGTAGACAAGTTAAAAATAAAAGAGAGAGTTTAAAATTCGGATGGAGGCATTTGAAGATGATGACACTTAAAGCAAGGCTAATAGCGGGTTTTGGACTGTTAATATTGTGCTTCGCAGCTACAGGATTATACAATTACAATCAAATCAATGAAATCGAGAAGAGTATTTATGTTCAGAACGAGCGGTCCAAGCTTCAGAAAGAAGTCATCGAACTGCGGAGCACCGTGCAGCAAATGAATATCTGGTTCGCTGAGTTTATCATTACCCGTTCCCCTGAAGTTGCGGCCAAGCATAAGGATACCCACCCTGCTTTTTTTGCAAAGGTTGAAGAGATCGCCTCATTGGGGGATGAATTAAAGGAAAGAAGAACTGCGCAATTTTTGCGCACTGTTTCTAAAGAGTTTGCAGCGAACTTGACACGAGCGGAGCAGGTGGCTGCTAATCGGACGATCTCTCCTGCTGAAACCCAAGAGCAGCTTATACAGGTGTTTCAAGCATCTCAAGCCCATCAAGATTACATATTTTCTTTAATCGCAGTATTTCATGAAATTCTTTCCGCCCAAACGAATCAAGCAATTATAACCTCTGAAAATACCTTGTATGAAACTGCAAATATGGCTTGGAGGTTTATGGCGCTCGTTCTTGTGATCAGTTTACTGACTGCATCTGTCATCATCGTACCGTTAATGCGCAAAGTAAATACGTTGCAGGGTTCGCTAAAGCGCATTGCGGATGGAGATTTAACCCATCGAACAGATTTGACTTCTTCCGATGAACTTGGACAGCTTGGCAAACAATTTGATCAGATGGTCGTCCAAGTTGGCGCCATGCTCGTCCAAACCAAACAAACAGCAATGTCTCTAAAATCAAAAGCAGGTTTCTTTGAACAGTTCTCAGCAAACACTTCAGCTGCAAACACCAGCATCAGTAGCGCAATGAACGAAATTACGGCAGGAGCCTCCCACCAGGCTTCTGAGCTCGAGTCGAGCGTTACCAAAATTCAGTGGATTTCCGAAGAGCTTCATAAGGTGAAGGAGGTTTCCGACATCGTCAGGAGCTCCGGTTATGACGCTACTGAACTAGCTGTAGCAGGCGCCTCGACCATGACTTCCCTGGGAAAGGCATCTGCGCGATCTGAGGAACTAATTTATGATGTTAACAATGCGTTCAAAGCGCTTGTTGCAGCCTCTGAGGAAATTGATATCGTTATGCAAACGATTATGGAAATCTCAAGTCAGACAAACCTTCTTGCACTGAACGCCGCCATTGAATCGGCGCGGGCAGGCCAGCATGGAAGAGGCTTCTCCATCATTGCCGAGGAGGTGCGCAAGCTTTCAGACCAAACCAGCTTGTCCTCAAAATCCGTACGAACCACCATCGATCGACTTCGCAACAAAATTGAACATGCAAACCTGCAGTTGAACGAAGCAAAGACAGCCGTAGTCAGTCAGAATGGCCTGGTCGAACACGCTCAGCACGCTTTTCGAAGGATACACGAATCACTGAATACCATCGTAACCCACATTACACAAATTGATGAGGGAATGGATACTGCTTCCGAACAGGCGGCGGATTTTGTGAGAGCACTCGGGCACGTCGCCTCTATCTCGCAGCAAACAGCAGCCGGGGTCGAAGAAATTACGGCAATTACAGCGGAACAAAGCTTTGCCGTTCAACAAATTGAACTTGGAGCCAAGGAAATAAACGAAAGCACGGGTATTTTATTAGATGAGATTGCCCGATTTAAGCTACTTGAAGCGACTACGTTGACACAAAGCAATAACAAAGAATATTTCGTCCCTAATCCGCTAACGGAAAAGCTTGATATGGACGTTCAACCGAACTTGACTGTTGAACCTGAACAAATCAACAAAAACTTAACCCGAGATGAACCCGAACAAGAGGCTCAGACAAATCATCAGAATACTTTGGAGCAACCGACGTCGGCAGTTGAAGAGAAGATCCTGGTCGGGGCTAAATAAATCAATGCAGCGAAAACCGCCAATGCATCGTAACAGCATGGCGGTTTCCATCATCCTATTCTTCTTTTTCCTTCTCGTCGCCACCCTGCGATTGGCCTTTGGACTGACCGCCGCCTTGACCGCCTTGACCGCCTTGACCGCCTTGATCGCCGCCTTGGCTCTTGGACTGGCTTTGACCGCCTTGTCCACCTTGCTGACCTCCGCCTTGGCCGCCTTGCTGACCGCCTTGACCACCCTGTTGGCCGCCGCCCTGTTGACCCGCCTGTTGACCGCCTGCACAAGCTGCAATTGCAAACACAAGAACAACGCACATCAGCCAAACTGCAATACGTTTCATCATTAGTACACACCTCCTTGTTTCGGACTCCCGTATAGGATTCCGAATCCAGAGGCTTTTATACAAATATTTACTTGTCGTCCTACATCAGGTGCCGGCGTAACCACTCATAGGAGCGTGCACCGCTTACTTCGTGATTGCCCTCAAATAAATGCCAATCGAATCGATCCGCCGCCTCCAGCCGTGCATATAATCCCGACAGTGATTCGACTGCATCCAGGTACGCGGCAGTCGGAAACAAAGGGTCCTGGCTGCCCGATTCAAGAAAGAGCGGACGAGGCGCAACAAGTCCGAGCATATCCGGCATCTCGGCATAGGACAGCACCCCGGGAATGTAGTTGTCCAAGCAGTGTCGTCTGGCCAGAATAGATCGCTCGTACGTGCTCGCGTATCCGCAAACGACCGTTGCCCGGACTCGTTCATCAAGCGCTGCAGTCAAGGATGCAACCATACCGCCGCCGGAGAAGCCAAAGCAGCCGATACGGGCGCCGTCCACATCGCTGCGGGTAAGGAGGTAATCGATCGACCGCATCGCTTCGCTTACTCGAAGTCCCGCGAGCGTACGTCCTTGAAGCAGGAGCACCGAAGCCAGAGTAAAGCAGGAATTGACAGACGCATTCCCCATCGCAGCGGCTTCTTTCCTATCTGCGGCTAGTCGGCGATCACCGAAACCAATCATTTCCGGGGCAATAACGAGAAAGCCCCGTCTTGCCAGCTCCAGCGCATAGTTGCCGTGAATGCCCGGAACTGATTCATTCGAGCTTCCGTCGGCAGTCAAGCCTGCGATTTCACGGCTTCCATAACCGTGACCATGCCAAGCGACAACGGCTGCTCGTTTGCCGGAGGGAAGCCGATCAGCAGGAATCAATACATAAGCCGGGACGCGCAATCCCTCAACAGTGGTGTATTCCACCCGCTCGCGGATGACACCGCTTGCCAGCTTCTCTTGGCTGAGCAGGACGGGAGACAGCTCCGCCGCTCCTGCAGGCTGCTCCGGACGAATCCCGAAATCCCCCAGCGAGCTACGAAGCTCCGCCAGCATCTGCTGACGCCTCTCTACGTCGAGGATTCCGAGCCAATGCTTGCGCCTGTCGTCAGCGCTTCGAGACAGCCGCTTCCTGAGCCATTCGTCCGGATTCCACATCCGGCACCTCCCCCTCATTCCACAGCATAACCGGCGTATTCGGGTGTGGATGCCTCATGGTGACACCGTCCGCCTGCACATCGGAGCAGCATTCCAGAACGACAGCCGGGCCTTGTCTTGTCTCGATTCGAACCTGATGCAGCGCAAGTCCGTTCACGTATTTCCCATACAAACCATCGCCGGCCATGACAAGCTTTTCTTTTACCATGTCCGGTTCACCGCCCTGCTCGTGCGGATCCTTCGTCATCTCAATCGTAATATGACGCAAGGACACATCCTCAATCGGCTGCTCCGGCAAGCCGAACAGGAAAGCGGCCGCTCCTAGCGCGCCTCGGGCTGTAACATCGCTGATATGAATGCCGCGGATAACCGGCGTCGCGTCCGTCACCGGGATCGCTTCCGGGCTCGACATGAGAGGATTCGATTCATCCACCCCATGACGATAGAATGCGTTAATGGCAATCGGACATAACACATCCTTCATATAGATGTTGCTGATCAGCACATCTTCAACGCCGCCGCCACGGGCCCGGTTCGTCTTGATCCGAATGCCGCGGTCGGTGCCGATAAAAACACAGTTCGTCACGGTAACCCTGCGAATGCCCCCTGCCGTTTCACTGCCGAATACGATGCCACCGTGTCCGCGGAGCATCGTGCAATTGGTAACGGTAATGTTCTCCGTCGGCTTCCCGACTCTTCGTCCGTCTTCATCGATCCCGGATTTCAGGCACAAGCAATCGTCCCCAACGTCAAAATGACAGTCCGAAACCCGCACATTTGAGCACGAGTCAAGATCAAGCCCGTCCCCGTTCGGCGTATCGGACGGATTCTCGATCGTAAGACCACGCAGGTTCACATGGTCGCAGTACACAAGATGTGTGTTCCAGAACGGAGAATTGCGGAGTGTCACCCCTTCGATCACGACAGCGCGGCAATCGATCAGCTGAAGCAAAGGCGGGCGCAGAAATTGCGACTCCCACTCTACAATATTGCTGCGCGTACGCCCTTTTAGCTCCCAATTCAGCTCCAGCAAAGATTCCCGTACCGAAGTAACCGGCAGCCTGCCTTCATAGCGAAGCTCACGATACGCTTGCCACCAAGCGGCGCCTTGACCGTCAATCACGCCTTCGCCCTTAATCGAAATCCGCTCCAGACCGCTGCCGAACAGGAGCGGCTGGTAGCCGTAGCACTCATAGCCCGACCAGCGTGTCTGTACCGGCTCGTATCGATCGAATTGATCGATAAACCGGATGATCGCTCCGGCTTCCACATACAAGGTCATGTGGCTTGCAAGCCGGATGGGACCGGTCAAATACGTTCCGGCAGGCACAAGCACAGTTCCGCCGCCCGCCACCGAGCACGACTCAATCGCCTGTGCGAAGGCGGACGTACAATCCACCGCCCCATCGCCGACTGCGCCGAAATCAACAATGCTGAAGGCCGCCATTACCGGTCACCGCCCATCCTCAGATCGCTCAACCGATTCATCTCCATACAGGCTAAAATAAAAGCGCCAACCCCGTGAAGATCATTCTCGTGGACCGGTCTTGTTACATAATTGGTGTAGTCGCCGGCTGATGTTCCGATACAAATATCCGGCACAACAAGTCGCCCTGTCGCTTCCTCTACGTAAACGCGGTTTGCAAGCCCCTCGAAGCCCTTCACTGCGGCTTCATACGCTTCGGAGCCGACACAGCCGTGCCGATACGCCTTCGCGATGGTATAGACGAAGAGGCTTGTGCAGGAGGTTTCCAGCCAATTATCCTCACGATCGCCTTTATCCACCACTTGATACCACAGTCCGCTCCCGGCATCTTGATAACGGATGAGAGATTCGGCGAAGCTTCCAAGCACGGTGCACAGCTCCGAATAGGCGGGATGCTCTGCGCCCAGCTCATCCAGAAAATCGGCGACCGCCATCCCGTACCAGCCGAGCGAACGTCCCCAAAATTCCGGCGAGCAGCCGGTTTCCGGATTCGCCCAAGGGAATTTTCGGCTTTCGTCCCATGCGTGGAACAAGAGCCCGGTACGCTTGTCGAACATGTACTTGCGCATGAGCCGCTCCTGCTCCAGCACCATATCGATCAGCCCGGCTTCCCCGTAAGCCTTCTCATATTTCATCGCAAAAACGCCGCCCATATAAAGCCCGTCGAGCCACATTTGGTACGGATATTTATCCTTGTGCCAGAAGCCCCCCTCAGCCGTGCGGTTCAGCGTGCCGAACAAGCCGCGAAGCTTGGCGGCAGCCGCCCGATATCGGCGATCCTCCGGCTCCTCCTGATCGAAGGTGAACAGCAGCAAACCCGGCATGATGGAATCCAGCTCATCCCGCGCGAAATACAGATTTCCAAGTCGATCGACCAAGAGATCGACATAGGCTTTCGCATAGCCATAGAACGACTCCTCGCCCGTCTCCTCCCACACCTTCAGCATCCCGTACAAAAAAATTCCTTGATGGTAATGCCATCTCCCCGCAGGCGGCAGCTCCTCAGGTGTATATGCAGCCATTAGCGCTTCCGAAGCTGCCCTGGCAAGCGCAAGCGGCGTCCGTACCATTGTTGTCATCTCGAGCAGGTCTCCTCTCCTCATGCTTATCTTTCGTTGAACCCAATTCCTCGTTCCGGCATTCTGAGCTTCGGCATCGGCAGTCCCGCCAGCTCGTACAGCTGCCAACGGATCAGCACCGCCTGCGTTCCTGCATTCATATCTCCTTCGACCAGCCCAAGTCCGAGATGAACTGGCTTCGGCATATCCGGATAAGCTTCGCCCGGCTTCACTTGCGCCACATTCGGCGCTACAGGCGAATGTCCCAGCTCCCTCGAGAAGCCGCCGTCACTGCGCTTCAGCCTGGATACATTGCGTACAGTTATGGTCGCGATCTCCAGCATGTCTTCTGCCGGAATCGGCAGCTTCATGGAGGACAATAGATTGACCGGATTTCGGATATAGCACATATCGACTGCCTCGTCGTGGCGCAAGCAATTCAGCAGGCTCCTGTACATCTCATGTACACGCGGCATCGGAATGCCGAACCGGCTATAGAAGGTGAGCAGCTTGAACGTTCCCGACACTCTTACATAGGGCGCACCTTCTCCCCATAACCCGGTCGCAGGGTGCTGAATGTCGGCAAAATAATCGAGCGCCGCCTGCACATACATGTCCCGTTCAGCGCCCGTTAGCTGCTCGATATATGGCGCAGAATTGCACAGCCTATCGCAGCCGCGCCATGAATTACGCAGGTCGATCGAGTGAAGCCATTCCCGGTAAGCGGGGACCGATCGCATATAGGACGGAGCGGCGTTCCGTTCGGCCGGAAGCGGATAGACAGGCTCCGCACCGAGCTTCCTCAGCGCATGCACCGAGTATCCAAACGCACGTCCGACCATCACGTCATCCTCGCGCATCGCAGGGTCCTCATCGTAGAAATAACCGGAAGCCGGATCCTGCTTGCTCTGAAAGAAACGCACCAGACCGGCTTTCATCCCTTCGCCAAGTCCGGCGAGCAAGCCGCAGCGCTCCAGAATGTTCAGCGCCTGTGCCGTCGATTCGATATCCGGCCTGAACTGACCCGAGCGCTTCGAGCTAACGGCATAAAAGAACCCTCCCGTAGATGAATCATACTGCCCTTCCAGCCACTCGAAAAATCCGTAAAACAAGCAGTCGAGCTTCTCCAATCGTTCAGCTGTCTCCTGTACAACCCTGTTGTCGTCCTGAGTTTTCATTAGGCGGTCACCCCTTGATCGAACCAAGCAGCGCACCCTTGGCAAAATGCTTTTGCAGGAACGGATATACGAGCAGAATCGGCAGCGTTGCGATTACAATTACCGCCATCTTGACCGTCTGTTCCGGCGGCTGAACGAACCCATCGTCAAAGCCGGACGTATCGGCAGCCAGTCCGCTGGCCAGAATGACGATCTGGCGAAGAATGATTTGCACCGGCCACTTAGCCGTATCGTTCAAGTACAGAATCGCCTGCAAATACGTGTTCCAGTACGTCACCGCGTAGAAAAGCGAAATCGTCGCAATGGCCGGCATCGAGAGAGGAATCACAATTTTGAACAGAATCCCCCAGTCGCTGCAGCCGTCGATTTTTGCCGACTCCTCGATTCCGTCGGGAAGATTTTGAAAGAAGTTGCGCATAATAATCAGGTTAAACGCGTTAATGGCCGACGGAATAATGAGCGCCGCGAATGAATCGATGAGACCCATCTGCTTGACGACCAGGAACGTGGGGATCATGCCGCCGCTGAACAGCATCGTAAACACGACGGCAAACATAATTCCGTTGCGGCCGACCAAATCCTTGCGCGCCAATCCGTATGCCATCAGGCAGGTGAGGAACATGCTGAACAGCGTGCCGAACAGCGTAACTCCGACCGACACGCCAAGCGCTTTAAAAATAACGTTCGTCGACAGTACATATCGATACGCGTCTAATGTAAATACGGTGGGAAACAGAACGAACTGCTTCTGTGCGAGCTCCTGTACCGTCGTGAAGGACCCGGCGATGACATGGAGGAAAGGCAGCACCGTCACAAGCGCGACGAGTGTCAGGAGCGTATAGTTCACCCCGTCGAACAATCTGCTGAGCAGCGTTTTATCCTGGACCATGGCTGAATCAGCCTCCTTTTCTCTCCTTTAGAAGATCCCCTCTTCGCCAACCTTCTTCGCCAGCCAGTTCGCCCCCAAAACAAGCAGCAATCCGACGAACGATTTGAAAAAGCCGACGGCGGCGCTGAAGCTGTATTGCCCTTGCTTGAGACCTGCCGTATACACATACGTATCAAAGATTTCCGCCACTTCCCGGTTCATCGAGTTAAGCAGCAGGTACACATGCTCGAAGCCAAGCTCCAGTACATCGCCGATCTTCAGAATGAGCAGGACAACGATGACACTTCGAATCGATGGAAGCGTAATATGCCAAATTTGGCGGAAGCGTCCGGCTCCGTCAATACGCGCGGCTTCATACAGCCCCGGATCGATCGCAGCCATCGCGGCCAAATAAATAATCGTACCCCAACCCGCCTCGCGCCATATCACTTGAAGAATGTACATCGGGCGGAACCATTCATTGCTGAGCAGGAAATTGATTTTCTCAAAGCCCATCATTGCGAACAGCTCGTTGATCAGCCCCCGGTCCGTCGACAGCATGACGAATGAAATCGAAACGATAATGACCCAGGACATGAAGTGCGGAATGTAAACCAAGGTTTGTACAAAACGTTTAAATACGTTGATGCGAACCTCATTCAGCATTACGGCCAACAGAATCGGCACCGGAAAATAAAACAGCAAATTCATGGCAAACAGGACAAGCGTATTGCGCAATATCGTAAAAAACATCGGCTCGCTGAACAGTCTTTCGAAATGCGACAACCCCGTCCATGAGCTTCCGGTAATACCTAGATACGGCTTATAGTCCTGGAAGGCGATAACAAGGCCCGCCATTGGGACATACTTAAAGATGATAAAAAACAGCAATCCGGGCAAGATCATCATATACATCGCCCGATTTTTCATGATGCGGTTCCACAGGCTGGAATGGTCCTTGCGCTTCGTCTGAGCGGGATGAATTCCTGCTCCCGGAATGGCGGCTTCTCTCGTGCTCATGGCTCCCGTCTCCCTCATTCGTAATGGCGCCGGGATGGAGAAGGCTGTTGAACCGTAATCCGGCTAACAGCCCTCTCTCCGCCCTAACGCGGCAGCTTATTTCTTGGCTTGCTGGAACGATGCGTTGAACTCGGCGATGATGTTGTCGCCGCCATCCTTCTTCCAGCGGTCGATCTCCTTCTGGAAGCCGGCTGCATCAATCGAGCCCAGAATGTACTTGTAGGTCGCATCCTTCACGATCTCCTGCAGTCTGGAGCCCTTCTCGGTGAACGTCTTGGAATCAAGCGGCGCCGTCGGATCGTGGATCAGAATTTTGTTGTTATCGAGAATCAGCTCTTCCGCTTTCGCTTTTACCGGCAACGTATGCACGGGCTCCAGCATCTTGATTGTGCTCGGTCCGCCAACCTGAAGCGCTTGGTATGCCTTCACTTCACGGTCGGTAAGCTTCGTATCCGGATTCGGCTTAATGCTGCCGTTCGCTTCCTTCGTATAGTGCTGGCCTTCTACACCCCAGTAGGTCAGGTTGGCAACCTCAGGGCTCATCAGCTTGTCATAGAAGGCAAGGATGTCCTTCAGCTCGGCTTCCGTCTTCACCGCAGATTTCGGGAACATGACGACGGAGCCGAAGCCCGGAATCGCCCAGACGCCTTCTTTGCCGTTCGGCTTCTTGACGCGGTTCGCCACATCAAGCACGACATTCTTGTTTACGTCGATCATCTTGGCATGCAGCGACACACTGTCCGCCATAGAACCGATATAGACGCCGGCTTTGCCCGTAATAAACAGATTTTGCTGATCGTTCTTGCTTGTGACCGGGAAGTCCTTGTTCATAAGCCCTTCGGAATGGAGACGCTTAAAGAAGTTCATCGTCTCCATATATCCCGGGTGCATAAATTCCGGTACCAGCTTGCCGTCCTGTACACCCCAGCCGTTCGGAGTTCCGAAGTAAGAGGCTACCGTTTTGAAGGCGCCGTATACGAGATCGCTACGGTCCGTCAGGCCGAACGTATCCTTCTTGCCGCTCTTGTTCGGATCGTTCTCTGTGAACGCCTTCAGCATATTGTATAGGTCTTCCGTCGTCTGCGGCGCCTTCAAACCGAGCGCATCCGCCCAATCCTTACGGTAGATGATGCCCTGACGGGACAGCGGGCGCTCTTGGTATAAACCGTACACTTTGCCGTCGACCGATATATTGTTTAACACATTCTGGTCCAGATTTTTCAGGTTCGGATAATGTTTGAGCAGCGGTCCGACTTCCCAGAACTGGCCATTGCGGATGGCGTCGCGGTACATAATCAAGGAGGTTTGATTCTTTACATATACAGCGTGTGGAAGCGAGCCTGTCGCAAACGCTGCATTCATCTTTTCGTCGTAGCTGCCGTCCGGAACCCACTGGAACGTCAGCTCCGTATTTGTTTTTTCTTCCAGCAGCTTCTCAATGATGTCAGACGGTACTTCCGGAGTGTGAAGGTTTGCCATAATGGTAATTTTAGTCGGGCCCTTCTTCGCTTCCACTGCATTTCCCGAGGACCCTTGCGAGCCATCCGGCTTCTGGGCGCACCCTGCCGCCACTACCGATAATGTAAGTGCTGCAGCCATTGCCATTTTGCCATATCTCTTTTTCATCGTCTTGACCTCCTGATTTGGATTGTCGTCTTGCTTGCTCCTACTGTAACTTGCGAAACGTCATTACGTATATAATCCGTGGATACGAACCTGAAAGCCCTTGCAGCACAAGTGATTGGCAGACTGCATCTGATCTAGTGATTATCCGGAGAAAAATGATTATTGCCCCGGGTTTCGATAATCCCTAGAATAGATTGTACCTCGAACGTTCGGTTCGTGCGCAGGAAGGGAGGAGTTGGCATGAAGAGACTGCAAAGCATTTATTTCAAATGGATCGTGTTCGGCTGTGCGCTAACTATTATTCCCTTGGCGGCGCTCGGCTTATTTTCCTATATGAATTCGGCCAAGTCGATTCAGAAGCAGGTGAACCAGAGCAGTGTACAGCTGATGAAGCAGGTAAACGGCAATATGGAGCAGGTGCTTCGGACGCTGGATCATACGTTGACCTATGTCATTAACACGAATCTGGTACAGGAATCGCTTGATCGACCGCTAACGTATAACGAGTTTCAACAATACAACGCACTCCGCAGGGAACTCGGTCATCTACAAACCTTCGATACGAAGGTTACTGATGTCATCCTGCTCAACACCTCACACAACTGGTTCATCAATAATCGCGGCTTATATCCGTTGAATGAAGTGCCGCAGCGGGATCGGCTGACCTCGCTGATCCGGACGCTGCCTCTATCTACGAGCTGGGTGCTGCATCAGACCGGAGAATTTGGCGCATCCGAAGCGGAAAGCTATCGCTGCAAATATTCATTGACGCTGGTCAAAAAAATGCCGATGCACACGCTGGAGAAGCGAGGATTAGCCATGGCTACCATTCCAGCCTGTTCGCTTGCGTCCATGCTGGATCAAGGGGTGAAGACGAGCAGCACGATGGTGCTGGACGCCGGGAATCAAATTCTGCTTCACGCAGATGAGAATATGGTCGGCAAATCAGTAACTGAAACCGGCTGGATTACGGATCGGCAGCTAACAGCCTTGCAGCGTGGCAGCGGGCAGTTCGAGACAACCTCCGGCGGCGAGACGATGAGTGTTACTTTCGTTCGTTCTACTTATAATGATTGGACCTATGTCTCCTTCACCGCGATTGGTCAAGTGACGAAGGAAGCGCGCGCCATCGGTTGGTTTACCCTCTACGTCTGCCTGGCGATCATTGCCTTATCGGTAGCTGCTGTTTGGCTGGGCAGCAGACGGATGTACAATCCGATCGGATCGATTATGAATGCGATCTCGGAACGGCTGCCGAATCAAACCGATAAGAAAAAGGATGAGTTTTCCGTCATTCGGGAGCATATTCAGGACATGTTCCTGTCCAACAGTCACTTGAAGCAGGAGGTTCGGCAAAATTCCCAGCAGGTCCGTTCCTTGTTTCTGATGAAGCTGTACCAAGGAAATGCAGGACGTGCCGAAACGACCGAGAAGCTCGCCCAATACGGCTATGACCGTTTGTTTGCCGATTGGAAGCAGGCTGTTGTGCTTAATCTGCGCGTCGATGCGCTCGATGAAACGCGGTATGAAGCGAAGGATATGGAGCTGCTGCTGTTTGCGATCAATAACATTCTGGAAGAGATGATTCCCGCCGAACGCAGGCTTCATCCGATTGTGATCGACCAAACCCAGGTTACGACTGTTGGCGCCTCGGACCTGACGGAGACGGAATTCCATGATTATGTCTATACGCTCACCGAAGAGATTCAAGGGAACATCCGCAAATTTCTGGATCTGGAGGTTAGCATCGGGATTTCGCTTCCGTTCCGCGAAGCATCCAAGGCGGCACGTGCTTATCAGGAGGGGATGGAGGCGCTCAAGCAGCGGCTTGTCCTTGGCAAGGGCGTTATCGTGCCATATTCCAGCTTAAACTCGGGCAAACACACCGTCATTTTCTCTTTTCCTCGACAGCTGGAGAATGAGCTGATTGACGCGATTAAGCTGGCGGACGATCAAACCTCATTGGAGCTGCTGACCAAGTGGATCGGCGAGGTGTTCCAGAAGGAGCGCCAGCCGCATGAATATCAGGTCGCGCTTATCCGGCTGCTAAACGACCTGCTCGTTGTCATGCAGGAATCCGGCATCCGGCTGGAACAGCTTAGCTTACGGGAGGGCTCGATCTATGAGCAGCTGCTGGGGCTCTATATGAAGCAGGAGATTGAGGCCTGGTTTGCAACACGGATCGTGCTGCCGATGGCCGCAATTTTCCGCGATCGACAGGCTTCGCAATACCAGAACCTCTCCGAGCAAATGATCGATATGATCCAGAATGAATTCGACACCGATCTGACGTTGGAGCAATGCGC
>NZ_JBEPYQ010000107.1:0-24566 GCF_041641335.1 Cohnella sp.
GGTACAACCCATCGAAGGGATGAGAATGCTGCCGGAAACATAAGGACCGAAGGGATAAGAATATTAGGCCTTGCATAGCGCAAGAGAGAACCGCCGGGCTGGCGGGGATCGCCCAGTAAGGATACCTGCGTTGGCAGTTATGTCCTGGGAAGCCCCCACTTCTGCAAGTGGTGGGAGCATGTCACTCTACGCAACCGATAGGCGTTGGACGCGGTCTGGCGAAGCTCCTCAAGAATGGTGTAATTCGCCCAGGCTCCCGCAACCGCGCCTATTCCAGGCACCATCTGCAGCAGCTTCCGAAAGTCGATGGCATCGCGATACTCTTTCTGGAACGTCTCCCAGTCCATGTTTTTATAGTGTTCGGCATCCGAAGACCAGAGCTCCTTCTCGCAGTCCCAGTTTTTGACGGAATTCAGCAGCCTGGCGCGTTGTTCCGGCCCGGAGAACGTCAATTGGAACACTTTCAGAATAAACACCCGTTCGGAGAAATGCTTCGTGTCATACCCGTAGTTATGAGCCAGCTCGAACAAGTATTTCATCTTGATGGCGATGAGCGCGGGGAAGTCCACGACGTTTAGCAGTATGCCGCCCGCTCCGGTGCCCGCTCCTTCGGCGACGGCGATCTTCTGATACAGGGAAAACAGATTTTTCGCCTCTTGGTCGCTCCGTTCCAGATTAAGCTCCCGCTGCACGGGCCGCTTCGGCGTATATTCTGCGCCGAACAGCGCCGTGCGCACGATCGATTTGATCGTGGTCGTGATGACGTTCTGGGCTTTCGCGGGAATCATTCTGTTAATCCGATTGCCGATCGTCTTGGAGGTTCTCTCCAGCCATCCGGGCGGCTTGAATAATTGCCGTTCCCAAGCGGCGATCTCTTCGCGCACCTTTCGTTCGTAATGCATGGTCGATCGCTCCTCCAAAAGAGTTGGCTATAGTATACCGGATAACGACGGCATGCAAAACAGACCAAGGCAGGAGGAGGAGCCCGACGGAAGTCGTGGAAACGAGGCAGAGAGACCTAGCGGGCTGCCAAATTCATCTCAATGGGCATCGTATTCGTGGAGTATGTGAATAGTGTGAGGGGCAAGGAATTCACTGTATACAAGACACCGAATGGTGTCATAAAATCGAGTGGTCACTGAACGGTGTAGGGGGGAACCTCAATGTTTTCAGGTGAAGGTTAAAAATTGTCGTCCCCCGGTCCTGGCGAATAGGTTGAGCTTTGACGGGACCGAGACTGCGCGTCTAAGGCCAAAAAAGTGCCTCGGCGCTGCCCAAGCCGCGCATAGTACGCTTAATCTGACAACATTGGAGGTAACCTGGATGACCAAAGGCGTGAAAAATTCCAAGATCGATCCCTTCTTCAAGAAGGCGAAGCAGTGGAAGGAAGAATTCGAGAAGCTGAGAGAGATCGTTCTGGACTGCGAGCTGACCGAAGACTTTAAGTGGATGCACCCATGCTACACGCATGAGAATAAAAACATCGTTCTCATCCATGGATTCAAAGATTACTGCGCGCTCCTGTTTCACAAAGGCGCCTTGTTAAAGGATCCTCACAACATCCTGATCCAACAAACGGAGAATGTCCAGGCGGCCCGCCAGCTTCGGTTCACCAACGTTCAACAAATAGACGAGATGCAGCTTCTCATCCAAACGTATATCGACGAAGCCATCGAAATTGAAAAATCCGGCGTGCAAGTCGAATATAAAAAGAATACGGAATATGCCGTTCCCGAGGAGCTGCAAAACAAATTCGTCGAAATTCCCGACTTGAAGGTCGCCTTCGAAGCGTTGACGCCAGGACGGCAGAGAGCTTATCTTCTTTATTTTTCTTCCGCCAAGCAATCCAAAACCCGGGAGTCCAGAATTGAAAAATACTTGCCGAATATTCTCGACGGCAAAGGAATGGACGACTAGCATGGTCATACCTAGTAAAGCCACGGCTGCAGCGGCTTTTTCTAGTATAATCTAGATATTGATTCCATCCTGCGGTTATGAACGCTATACATACTGTATCTTGGAATATCGAATCGCGTGTGCTACAATCTGTTTAGTTCAATTTCATATCTGTTTCGGTCTGGTACTACCAGATGACCTGCCTTGCCGGAACGTTGCTTGCATTTCTCCGGGGGCTGAGGAAGTAGACGAATCTAGCGGGAAAGTTTCGGCGACGCATGTCGTATGACGGATGCGAATTCGGGTTGCCGGAATGGAACCGTGCTATTCGGCAGAACACCCCCCTCGGAGACCTGGGTGTTCTTTTTCTTTGCAATATACATATTGGAGGAGACGAAAAAAATGAAGCTTTATACGAGAACGGTATGTCCGAAATGCATGTGGATCAAATCTGAATTGCAGCGCGCGGAAGTTGAAGTCGAGATCATTAACGTTGACCACGATGCGGAAGCGTTTGAAAGACTCGTAGCGGCCGGAGCGATGAGCGTGCCGGTATTGGAAGTCGAAGGCGAGTTTATTTTCGATACGAACGAAATGGTCAAGCAGTTGGAGAGTCTGACGGTATGATCGCGTTTGCGAGCCGTACAGGAAACGTGAAATATATCGTTTCGCGCCTGCATTTGCCCGCAATCGAAATCGCCGATGACGTCAAGCTGGCGGAGCCTTTTTTGTTGTTCACTTATACGGACGGGCTGGGCGATGTGCCGCGGGCGGTGACGCAGTTTATGGATCGAAACGGCGCGCTGTGCCGGGGCGTGATCGTAAGCGGGAACAGCAACTTCGGTCATCGCGTATTCGGGGGAGCCGGCGATGCCATTGCGCGGCAATGGCGAATTCCGCTGGTTCGCAAAATCGACTTGCGGGGTTTCGCGGAAGATTACGAGGAGATCCGCCGTTATTACGAGGATTGTTTCCGGGAGGAGAGAAAGTCGGATGAAGTCTTACTTGAAGTTAAATAATGAAGTGCTTAATCAATACAGCCGGACGGGCAAGCTCGATCTTGCGAAGGATAAAGAGGCGACGCGCCGGTACTTCCTGGAACACGTAAACGCCAAACTGCGCTACTTTATCGATACGGAAGAAAAAATCCGGTATCTCGTGGACGAAGGCTACTATGAAAAAGAGTTCCTTCAGCAATACCGTCCGGAGTTCATCGAGCAGCTCTACGAGAAAGCGTACGCGTACGAGTTTCGTTTCCCTTCGTTCATGAGCGCCAGCAAATTTTACGAGAGTTATGCGATGAAGAGCCGGGACGGCGAAGAAATTCTCGAGAAATACGAGGATCGGATCGTCATCATCGCTCTGTATTTGGCGCAAGGGGACGAGCATCTGGCGGAGAGAGCGGTCGAAGCGATGATGTCGGCTTATCAGCCGGCGACGCCGACGGCGCTGAACAGCGGCAAGATGGCGCGCGGAGAGCTCGTCAGCTGCTTCAAATTGACGATGGACGATTCGATGAACAGCATCTCGCAAAACATCGGGTACTGTCTGGAGCTGTCCCGCTTGGGAGGCGGCGTCGGCGTTAACGTAACCGACTTGCGGCCGCTCGGCGATCCGATCAAGGGTATTCTCAACCGCGCGAGCGGCGTGATGCCCGTCGCCAAGCTTCTGGAAAATTCCTTCTCTTATTCGAATCAACTCGGCCAACGCAACGGCTCCGGGGTTATCTACTTAAACGTCTTCCATGCCGATATCGAGAACTTTATTTCGGCCAAGAAGCCTAACGCCGACGACAAGATCCGGCTCGCTACGCTGTCGACCGGCATCATCGTGCCGAATATTTTCTTCGAGCTGATGAAACGGGACAAAGACATCGTCTTGTTCAGCCCGTACGACATTTACAAGGAATACGGCAAACGGATGTCCGAGATCAGCATGAGCGAAATGTATTACGAGCTGCTGGACAACCCTAACATTCGGAAAATCAAGCGGATCAACGCCCGCAAACTGTATACAGAAATTAAAAAAGCGCAATTCGAATCGGGGTATCCGTTCGAAGTGTTCGACGACCACGTGAACGAGAAGCACGCGCTTCGCAACCTGGGCCGCGTGAAGATGTCGAACTTGTGCACGGAAATTCTGCAAGTGCAGGAAACGAGCGTCATCCACGATTACGGGACCGAGCACGAGTACGGGATGGACGTCTCGTGTAATCTCGGTTCGATCGATATTCACAACGCGACGAAAGCGGAATCGTTCGAACAGTTGATCGATACGTCGATGCGATTGCTGACGAACGTGTCGACGATGACCGATATCCGCAACGTGCCGTCCATTACGAAGGCGAACCGTCTCATGCATTCCGTCGGTCTTGGCGTGATGAACCTGCACGGACACTTGACCTCGCAAGGGCTGGCCTACGGCTCGAAAGAATCCGTGCTCTTTATCGACGCGTTCATGGAGGCGCTCAATTATTATTCGCTGCTCTCCTCGATGCAAATCGCCAAAGAGAGAAAACAGACGTTTTACGGTTTCCCGCAAAGCGACTACGCGAACGGAAGTTATTTCGACACGTACATAGCCAAGACCGCCGAGTCGCTCCCGGAAGAGGTTGCCGCGGCGCTGGGCAACGTTCCGGTGATTACCGCGGAAATGTGGGCGGAGCTTAAGGGACAGGTCATGACGCACGGATTGTTTAACGCGTACAGGCTGGCGATCGCTCCTACCGGAAGCATTTCTTATATCCGCAACAGCACGGCTTCGATCGCGCCTTGCACGGAGAAGGTCGAAATTCGGGACTACGCGGACAGCCGCACTATTTACCCGATGCCGTTTTTGACGAACGAGAACATCTCTCTCTACAAAGAAGCCTACGAGATCGATCAATTCCGGATGGTCGACTTATATGCGGCCGCGCAGCGTCACATCGACCAAGGGATCTCGATGACGTTATACGTCACGGATCAGTGGACGACCGAGCAACTGGCGCGTCTGTACATCTATGCTTGGATGAAGGGAATCAAGACGGTGTATTACGTGCGCCAGCGTCTTCAGACCATCGAGGAGTGTGTATCGTGTTCGATCTAAAAGTGTTCGAAGCCGTCAACTGGAACCGGACCCAGCAGGAGTTGACGAAAGTTTTCTGGGATCAGCAGTGGAAGCAAATCTGGTTTCCCGAGGAAATCGCCGTCAGCAAAGACGTGAAGCAGTGGCAGGACTTCGCGCATCAGGATACGTATAAGAAAGTATTCGGCGGCCTAACGCTGCTCGATACGATTCAGACGAATATCGGGATGAACGTCATTGCCCGTCACGCGCCGGATCTGCAAGAAAAGGCGCTCTACACAGTGTTCGCTTCGTTCGAAGCCATTCACGCGAAGTCCTACTCGTATATTTTCACGACGTTGTGTACGAACAGCGAGATTGATGCAATCTTCGAATGGGTTAAGCAGAACGAGTATTTGCAATACAAAGCGAAGCGGATCAGCGACGTCTATCTGGCGATCGAGGAAGACGATCCGGTGTCCTTGTGGAAGGCGATGTTCGCTTCCGTCATGCTGGAATCGTTCCTGTTCTACTCGGGCTTCTTCTTCCCACTGTATCTGGGCGGCCAAGGCACGCTTCGGAACAGCGCGGAGGTCATCTCGCTCATTCTGCGGGACGAGTCGATTCACGGGGTTGCAGTCGGTTATTTTGCGCAGCAGCGGTTTAAACAATTTTCGGCGGAGCAGAAGGAGCAGCTGACGGTGTGGGCGTACGAGTTCTTGCTGGACCTGTACCACAACGAGCTTAACTACACCAACGACTTGTACGCGGAAACCGGTTTGAGCCCGGACGTGAAAAGCTATGTTCGTTACAATGCGAACAAGGCGCTGATGAACATCGGCTTCGAGACGATGTTCCCGGACGAGGAAGTCAATCCGATCGTCATGAACGGAATTCGCAACGAGGGATCGACTTACGATTTCTTCTCGCAAAAGGGTTCGACGTACGCCGTGGCGAAGGTAGCTCCGATTACGGACGATACGTTCCGGTTTTAATTTTCTGCTCCACCAGCTGATCGAGTACGATCGGGAAGGCGTCTATCCCTATGCATTTTTAAGGGAGGGCGCCTTTTTTTGGTGATTTGCTTGTAACAATTTGTTTACAAGATGGACGATAGTTGGTTACATGCGTTCTCTATACTTGAAAGTATGAAACAAGAATTAATCCAATGCCGAGGGGTCGCGATGAATAAAACGAAAATACTGATTATCGAAGACGAAGCGGCGATTGCGGATCTGTTGGAGTACGGGCTGCAGGAGGAAGGCTATCTGACGAGAAGCGCCCATACCGGAGCGGACGGTCTGGCGAAGCTTGCGGAATTTCGGCCCGATTTGCTCTTGCTGGACTGGATGCTGCCGGATATGAGCGGGCTGAACGTATGCAAGCGGGCGACCGCATCCTACAATATTCCCATCGTGATGATTACGGCGAAGTCGGACATTACCGACAAGATTTTGGGGCTGGAATTCGGTGCGGACGACTATATTACGAAGCCGTTCGACATGAGGGAGGTTAACGCCCGCGTCCGCACGATTCTTCGGCGCGTCGACCAAGCTAACCGGATTGCGGTAGAATCCGTCGAAGCCGGCCCGCCGGCCATCCGGTTCAAGGATATCGAAATCGTGACCGCGGAGCGCGTCGTCAACAAAGGCGGGAAGGAAATCGAACTGACGCCCAAAGAATACGACCTGCTTCTTAAACTATACACGCATCGGGGAAAAATCTTCAGCCGTGCGGAGCTGCTGGACGACCTATGGGGATACGAATACGCCGGAGACACGAGAACGGTGGATACGCACGTTCAGCGCTTGCGCAAGAAGCTGGACCTCGGAGATTTGATCGTTACGGTGTTCAGCATCGGCTATAAATTCAACAAGATGACGTACGTTTAAGATGATCCGATCCATTCAAAGCAAGTTTCTGATCGGATTTTTCGTGATATTCGGCGTGTTTTTTCTGGTCCTTTTTCAATGGATGACGGCCAACATCGAATCGGGCAACCGCAGCACCGTGAAGAGCCAATTGCAGGATTTGAAGAACAACAGCAACAGCTATATCCAGCAATCGTTTCTGACGCATCACTTCACAAGCGACGATCTTTATTTCGGGCAAATCGCCGAAGAGCTCGGAACGGAACTGCGTTATGCCGCTTCCGGCGAGGTTGCGCTCTATTCGCTCGCGGGCAAGCTGATCTACGCTTCTGATCCGGAGGCCTTCTCGGCAAGCAGCGAGGATTTGGAGCTGGCAAGGCAAGACAGGACCGCCTTCACGTTAACCCGGGCGGACGGGAAATCCGCCGTCCTGTTTTCCTATCCGGTCACCGTTAACGGAGATAAAGTCGGGATCGTGCGCTTTGCCAAGGACTTTACGCCTTTGTACAGCCAAAGCAGCCAAATGCAACGGACGATCGCTTCGATTTCATTGGCCGTATTTGCCGCGGCGTTTCTGTTCTCCATCCTCCTGTCGCGTCATATCACCGTTCCGCTCAGCAAGCTGACGAAAGCGACGACCGAGGTCACGAACGGAAATCTTCGCGTCCGCATTGCAGTGAAGCAGCGGGACGAGGTAGGGCAATTGGCGGCCAACTTCGGCAGCATGCTCGAGAAGCTGCAAGAGCAGTTTGCGATCATCGAGCAGGACCGCGACAGGTTGGAGGCGCTTAATCAACACCGCAAGCGGTTTTTCGATCAAGTCACCCACGAGCTGAAAACGCCGCTGACGACGATTATGGGCTATGCGGACATGATCCGTAAGAACGGGACGAAAGACCCCGCTCTTTTCCACAAAGGGATGGATCATATCCTGAACGAGAGCAAACGGCTGCATGCGATGGTGCTGGAGCTGCTCGAAAAATCCGGAGCGACGGAAACGTACGATGCAGATACGGTCGTGGATGCGGCGCAAATTGTGCAGGAAGTTGGCGAGGCCATGGCGATAAAGGCGCAGCGGTACAAAAAAACCATTCGCTGCGACACGCAGAAAGGACTGCTCGTGCGCGGCAAGCCGGACCGGCTGCGGCAGCTCGTCATCAATCTGCTTGACAATGCCATCAAATATTCGCACGCGAATACCGAAATTCTCGCTGCGGCCAGCCTTGACGGCGATCGGGTCCGACTGCTCGTATCCAATCGCGGGGAGACGATCGGCGAAGACCATCTGGACCATATTTTCGAACCGTACTACAGAGCGGGGCAGGACGATACCGAATCGGCAAGCGTCGGGCTCGGACTCAGCATATGCAAAGCCATTGCGGACGAGCATCAAGGCCGTATTCGAATATCCAGCAACGACGGACGGACGGAGGCCGAGATGGATTTTCCGTTGGCGAAAGCTCAGAAGGGATAACGATGAGAAAACAAACGGGTTTGTATGTTCTATTCGCGGCTGTCTCCTTGCTGCTGACCGGCTGCCTGGGAACGCCGCGGACGGAAACGATGATCATGGACGATGCCGAGCAGAGGAGCTCCGACGAAGACGAAGCTACGCTTTTTAACGTCGAGACGATCTATACCGTTCTTGACGGAGACAAGCAAGCGCTGTTTCCGATCGGCTGGATCGACGACAGCTCGCTGCTCGGGATTACGCCCGCTTACCGCACCCATTTCGACCGGGTGAACGAGCCGTACGCCGCCAGGCAGAAGCTGCTCGGTCCTAGTCCGTTCCAAGCGGAGGGCACGTATAACAGCATTGTATTGTCGCCGGATCGACGTCAAGTTTCCTATGTCGACATGACCGATAACGCGATGGAGCTGAAACTGCATTCGTTAAGCGACGGCGGAAATACCCGGATTGAGATTACGAGAAGCAAGTCTATTTATTTTACGCAAATGTCGTGGTCGAACAACAGCCGGTTCTTCAGTTATGCGGACAGTGATGAAACGGATGGGTCTACCACTCTGTTATTCGTTTACGATAGGATGAAAGAAAAGACGAAAGGGTACACGCTCCCGGTTTCGCAATCGAACGAATGGGTTTGGTTCGTCAGCGTCTCGGACAACGGCGAAGACGCGGTGATCGTCAAGACGTCGGGGCGAGACTCGATGATGGAGTGGGGGAAGCTTAACGGGGACGCATTCATTCCCCAATATCGGCATCCGATCAGCACGGATGGGCGGGTGGAGTGGATTCACCCGGATCAGATCGCTTTCGTCGGGGCGGACGGCACGCTGTACGCGTACGATCAGCGCAATCGTCTGCTATCGGCGATGCTGAACGATGTCGGACGATTCCGGTTATCGGACGACCGCAAATTCATCGCCTATACCCAAGGCGACGCCGTGTATGCAGCCAGTATGTACGGCAATACGGTATTAAACAGGAAACAAATTTATAAAGGGATCGAAGCTTACGGCATGGAGTGGAGCCCGACGAACGGCAAATTGCTCGTTAACGGTTTAAGGCCGGGCAGTCCGCAGGCGGCCAGGGAGATATTAAGCGCTGCCGCCCCCGTGAGCCAAAGCCTGGTTATCGCGTTCAAGTAACTTAACCCCATCGAAAACGGCGTTGCTCGGGATAGAATTCCCGGCAGCGCCTTTTCTTTATTTAAAGACGCTTTTTCTCCCCCCGTTGCTCCGTACGCAACTTGTTGACATCTTGTTTGCATCCTGTCGAAACGTTCTCCACATCCATCCCTTATATTGATTTTAGATAAGGGTCTATTAAACTTAAATCTCGCAAAACGCACAAGGAGGAACAATGTGAGCCATTCTAGCAGCCGCAAACGCAAAAGGCCTGTCAAAACGATGTACCTTCTACTGATGTCATTCGTTGTCCTTATGGGTGTCAGAATCGCCTGGAACACCATTTCTTCCGCGGCGGGGCCGATTCCGCTAACTTCGGCGCCATCCGGAGCCTCGCAGACCGGTCAATCCGATTCGGTCCATCCGGATGATCGATTGAAATTCCGGATCGTGATTGATGCCGGCCACGGAGGCAAGGATCCGGGAGCAACGGGGGTTAGCGGTGCTTACGAAAAGGAGTTTAACTTGTCGCTGGCCGAGAGGATTCACAAGCGGCTTGAGCAAGACCCGATGTTCGAAGTCCGAATGACGCGTTCGGACGACCGATTCATCGAGCTGGAGGATCGGGCGGCGATCGCCAACGCTTGGAACGCGGATGCGTTCGTTTCGATTCACGGCAACACGTTCCACGATCCTGCGGTTACCGGGACGGAGATTTTGTACGCCGGCAAAAGCAGTTTGCCGCTTGCTCAAGCGCTTCAAGAGCAGGTGGCGGCGGCGTTAGGGATTCGGGACCGCGGCGTGAAACAGGGGGACTACGTTGTCCTGTCAGCGGCCCATATGCCGGCGGTGATCGTAGAAACGGGCTACCTGACCCATCCGGAAGAGGAGAGCATGCTGTTAAGCGACGAGGGACAAGAACGTGCGGCTCAAGCGATTTACGAGGGGGTAAAGGCGTATTTAAGCGAACAAACGCCGGGAGGGCACGCGCTCGGCGCGAGTCATCGACAAAGCGGCAACAAAATCCATTTCAACGGTTCATCCAAGGAAGGGAAGCGCGTGGCGTTAACGTTCGACGACGGCCCGGACAAGATTGTAACTCCGCAAATTCTGGACATCTTGAAGGACAACGACATCCAGGCCACCTTCTTCATGCTGGGCAATCGCGTCCAAGCCAATCCCGACATGGCGAAGCGCATCGCCGAGGAAGGACATGCGATCGGCAACCATTCTTGGGCGCATCCGAAATTCGACGATATCTCGATGGAGGACGCGTTGAAGGAAATTGAAGACACGCAGCAATTGCTAGAAGACACGATCGGTTATCGGCCCAACCTGTTTCGGCCTCCTTATGGGGCGCTGCAGCAAGATAAATTGGACCGTATCGCGCAAATGAATCTGGCCGTCGTCAACTGGACGGTGGATACGATGGATTGGTCGGGCGTCTCGACGGAGGAAATCATGAAGCTGGTCCGGGAGCAAATCTATCCCGGCGGGATCGTGCTTCAGCATTCCGCCGGCGGCAAGAACGGCCTCGAGAACACGGTCGAAGCGCTCAAGCAAATGATTTCCGAGCTGCGAGCGGAGGGTTATACGTTCGTGACGGTGTCCGAGCTGCTTCACCTGCCGAAACCGGGGGATAGTTAACGCCTGTCCGAACGAGGCGTCATTCGACTGAAGGAAGCGGCGCGGTAGGGGAATGGCTGTTCCGGGTAGTAGCGGTAATCGATGCGGATGAAAATAAAGCGGGCTTTAAACATACTTTGAATGGGACGAGAAGGGGCTCACCGCGCACGTTGGATCAGGTCAGTTCAGCATCGGATTCAATCGCGAGACCGTTTACGCTTAAGCCAAATCACGAGAAACAGCAAGAGCGGTAAGGCGATCTGGGGAAGCGGATCCCAGTTCAACACTTGCTTGCCCATCCATATATGATGGGTATAATTCGGCGAGAAAAAAGAGGCCGCGTAAACGGAAGCTCCAATCAGGAAAGAGGAGAGCTTGTAGTTCAGTCGAGTCAGGCGATGAAGCCCGACGGCTGATCCTATGCAGAAAGCAGCCAATTTCGTACCTAACCCGATAAAAAGAATCAGGACAAAAATAACGTCCATCCGCTCAACGATGTCGCCAATCTGGATTAACTGTACCGTTTGCAATAGAGGAAGCGTGCTGTTTGCGGCGATCCCCGGACCGAGGACGAGAATAATAATCTGGTTAAGCGCGGTGAGAACGAACGCCATCGCGACATAGATGATATACATGGACCTTTTTATTTTTCGGGCGGAGTCGGCAACTAACGGAAAAAAAACAAGGAACAGCACAGTTTGTCCGAATGGAAACGATACGATTTCCGGAAACGCGGCATCCAGGATCGGCTTCCATCCGTTATCCAGCAGGGGGAGCATTCTGTCGATCCGGACCTCCCCCAGGCCAACCAGCATCAGAATAAGCAGTACATAACTCGTCAGCATCAACGGGAAGATCGCCAAGCAGAACTTGAACATAACGGCAGCTCCTAACCGTACCGTATTCGTGACGACCAGGATAACGATCAACAAGATAATGGATACGGGCGTTTTATTCAGAAGGACAAGCACGGCGACTTCGCCAAAGTCCCTTAGGTTCCTCGACGCCTCGTACGCAAAGTACCCGATGAAGAAGAAGCCGGCCGCGTTCCCGATCCATTTACCCCAATAGGATCGAAATAGCGCGTAGAGGTCGCGTTCGGGGTCAGCGCGGTAAATCGCCATATACAGCATCAGCAAAAAGAAGCTGGCCAAAGCCGCGGCGAGCATGGCCATCCAAGCGTCCTGTCGGGCCTCTGGAGCCATAAGAAACAGCGTCGTACTGCCGACTTGGAACAAAATATAACAGGCAGCCAGCTCGGATGTTCGCGTTTTGTGATGGTTCAACTTGACTCACTCCTCGGTTGGCCTCTGTTTACCCTTCGATGTCGCTCCTGTCCTGTTTTATCGGTTTATGCGACAGGCCGATGCGGATGACGGAAACTCGGACCTGCGGATCGATGATCAGCTTCGGGAACTGTTCGGACCAATTCCCCTTTATTTTCTTCCATTCGTTCGGATATTTCCGATGAACCTTTTCGGCAAATCCGGGCAAGTCTGCATTCAAGCGATTGACGGCCTGCCAGCCCGTATTCGCAATGTCTTCAATTTCCCGCTCAATGGAATTCCCCAGCTTGCGAATGGCTTCGTTCTTTGTCAAATCCAACTTGCATTCCGAGTCCGTCAGCTCGCCGCTAACGTCGATTGCAACAAGGATTCGAAAGCCGTCCTCGACCTTTCTAGGGGTCACTTTCGTCTTTATTTTTTTCAACGCGAAAACTGGAAAAGCCGTTCGGACTTGAGGCGGACGGACAAGGGACGGCGACAATGCTCTTTTTAACCTCGGCCGACAGAATGGAAACCCCGAAGCTTTCTTTCAGATCGAGACGTCCGATTCTTCGCGCATCCTTGAATACGGACACCCCGGTCAACCTGAGCCTGGAATCGCTGAACGTCATCTTGAAGAAATCTTGCGAGGTCAACTCGCTATGCGCTTCTGCATCCCGCTTGCCCCGCAGATTAACTTCCGGAACGCCGGTCGTGCGAGAATCCGAATAAAGGTCGCGAGCGAAATCGATTAACCGGACGATTGAAAAATAGCCGGAAATCGCCTCCTGTTTCGACATGATTTTGTTGATTGCGTCGCCGGGAATCCTCTCCAGCGGCACGAACAGCTTTAAGATGTCGGAAGCTCGTTGCTCCGTCACCGCCATGACGACCGACTCGCGGGCTTCCACGCTTCGCAAATAGGTCTCGACTAAGTCTGCAAGGCCGTGTTCGGCCGCAGCTTTCCCTATGACGACCAAATCCGTATGGGCAAAGTACAGCTGCCGCGGAATTTCGAGGTTGCTGTTGCTTGCCGCTTCCCGGATCGTTTTGCCCTCGGACGAGAAGACATGAATCGTCGCTTGCGAAGAGCTGCCGTTGCCCCCGGTTCCACTCCACATTCCCGAAGGAACGACGACTTGATAAGAGATGATCCACCTGCCTTCAGACCAATCGATGCCCGTAGCGGAGGTGATGCCCAGATCGTTCAGCTCGCTGCGGTCCCAACACCCGGCAAGGATACAGCTGAACAGGGCGCAAATAAGGATGAGAGAACAGGATTTGTGCATCAATCTTTCTCCTTGCGATTCGGTTTGCCCGCCTGCTGTCTTGTTCGGTTGCGGACACTGATCAACTCAGGTCTGGAGCGCATCGCCTTCCAAGGTGCGCGAACGAACACGTCCTTCAAATTCGCCAGCGAAAGAGGAGCTACCGGCAAAAAATAGGGAATCCCAAACGAGGTCAGCGATACCAAATGGATGAGAAGCGGAACCAAGCCTGCCAAGATGCCAAATAAACCGAAAAATCCAGCGAGAAACATGAGGCCAAAACGAATGAGACGGATGGCCGCCGACATGGAAATCGAAGGGATAACGAAGTTAGCGATCGCCGTAAACGAGACGACGATGACCATCGCCCCGGAGACAAGCCCGGCCTGAACAGCGGCCTGCCCCAGCACGAGCGCGCCGACAATCGATATGGCGGGGCCGATAACCCGAGGCATGCGTACCCCGGCTTCCCGAATCACTTCAAACGTCAACTCCATGAGCAAGGCTTCAAGCAATGCCGGAAGCGGCACGCCTTCCCGCTGCGCAGCCAAGCTGATCAGCAGCGTGGTCGGCAGCATCTCTTGCTGAAAGGTCGTGATGGCGACATAAAGCGAGGGCAGCAGCAAGCTGACGATAAAAGACAGGAAGCGGATTCCCCGGATGAAGGTGACAATGTCGTATCGCTGGTAGTAATCCTCGCTCGACAGAAAAAACTTGAAAAAGGTCACCGGAAGCACGAGCGCGAACGGCGTACCGTCCAACAATACCGCGCAATGTCCCTCTAGCAGATGACCTGCAATGGAATCCGGCCTTTCCGTATTCAAAACAGTGGGGAACGGCGTAAACGAGTGGTCTTGAATAAATTCCTCCAAATACCCGCTTTCCAGCACGCCGTCGATGTCGATGGCGTCGAGCCGCCGGCGTAGTTCCGTTAGGACGGTCGGATTCGCGATCCCCTCAAGGTAGGCAATGGCGATTTGCGTGTTCGTAAATCGGCCGATGGTCCGGTATTCGATACGAAGCTGTGTCGTTCGGAGCCGGCGGCGCAGCAGGGTCAGATTGGTGGACAACGTCTCGGTGAAGCCTTCCTTCGAGCCGCGAATGACCGTTTGAGAAGAAGGCTCTTCGACGTTTCGTTTATCCCCGCCTTCCACGGAGACGGAGAACGCTTCCCGGCATCCGTCGACGAGCACGACTGCCGAACCGGCAAGAACAGCCGAGTAGAAAGCCTCCTCCGTCGGAATCGCGACCGTTTTACCGGAATGGACCCGATCTTGCAGCATCTGCCGGAGGGTAGGGGGAGGGGGAGGAACTTCGGCAGCATTCGGCGCGGCCTGGACCAGCGTTTCGAGCAATCCGCTGACTTTCCCGGCATCGACGAGTCCATCGACGTAAAATACGGCCGCAAGCGGATTTCCTGCATCGTCGCGGCCGATTTCGCGAATGACGAAATCTATGCTATCTCCCATTTTCGTGCGGGCCGCGGCTACGGCAATCCGCAAAGGGACGCCGAACAGAGCTTCCTGCGGCTGTGTGTCGGACATATCCGGTTTGCCGCCGTTCTTCGGCTGTCGAAACAAACGGGAAATCAGTTCGATTAACATGAATCGCTCATGCCCTTTCATTCCAAGCTTATCCTATTATATCTCAGAGGGCTTTTGACTATCCCAAACCAAGACGAATAGATGGAAGGCATGGTCAAGCGCTAAAGGGGACTTGCTGCGGGATCGTCGAAGCCCAGAGCCATTTGATGACGTTCGAATAAGGATTGACTTGATAGGTCGCCTCATGATATATTGTGCATGCACAACATGCACAATTTGACGGGGAGGTACGGTATGCTGGCTTTAGAGGTGCGGGGCGTAACTAAGAAGTATCAAGGCTTTCAATTAAAAGATGTATCGTTTCAACTGGAGAAGGGTTACATTATGGGATTTATCGGCGCTAATGGCGCCGGAAAAACGACCACGATCAAATCGATTCTGAATATGATACACATCGATAGCGGCGAAGTACGCGTTATGGGCAAAAATATGGTCGAGCACGAAATCGACTTGAAGCAGGAAATTGGATGCGCGTTCGGCGGCATCGATTTCTATACTCGAAGCAAGATCAAAACGTTGACGGATGTCATTAAGAAGTTTTATAAAAAATGGGACGATACGACTTACCGCAACTATCTGAGAAGATTCAAATTGGATGAAAATAAAAAAATCGCCGAATTGTCAACCGGGATGAAAGTCAAGTTCGGCTTAGCCCTTGCTTTGTCCCATGGGGCGAAGCTTCTCATTCTCGATGAGCCGACAAGCGGGCTCGATCCGGTCGCAAGAGACGATCTGCTGGATGTTTTTCAAGAGCTGGTCGCCGACGGGGAAATCAGCATTCTGTTCTCTACTCACATTACATCCGACTTGGAGAAATGCGCGGACTATATTACGTTTATCGAAAACGGGCAAATCATCAACAGTGCCGAGAAGAACGAATTTATGGAGTCCTATCGCTTGTTGAACGGTAACGAAAGCCAGCTCGAGCTAGTGAAGGAGAAGCTGATTTCCTATAAAGTAAATTCGTTCGGCTTTACGGGATTGATCCATTCCAGAGACTTCGTTCCCTCTGCGGACATTAAAGCAGCTACACCAAGCCTCGAGGAAATCATGATTTATTTCGCGAAGAAGGAGGAGGAGACGAATGTATAACTTAGTTATGAAGGACTTGAAATTGGGAGTAAGCCCAATCTTCCTGATCATGCCTCTGCTGACGGGCGCCTTAATGCTTATTCCGGGCTGGATCTATTTCCTCGTTCCTTTATATTTTTGCTGGATCACGGTACCGAACGTGTTTGCCGGATTTAAAGCTCAGAACGATCTGATCTTTACCACGATGATGCCCGTAACTAAACAGGATATGGTGAAAGCAAGAGTGGCCGTTATTGTCATTCTGGAAATATTGCATATTGCGATTGCCATGATCTTCGGCGCGATCACGCTTCGCTTGTACCCGGATCTCATCTATTATTTCTTCGCGCCGTACATGGGTTTCTGGGGACTATGCTTGGCCATGCTCGCGATTTTCAACCTGATCTTTATCCCTATGTACTACAAGACGGCGTATAAATACGGAAAGGCAGCGTTCGCATCCATCGCGGCCGCTATGCTGTTTGCCGGAATCGCGCAATGGCAGGGAATCGGAAATTCGTATGTAGCGGACATTTTCATCGGTGCCGGCGCGGACAATACGGCGCTTCAGCTTTCCATCCTGATCGCGGGAATCGTGATATTCGTTGCGTTCACGGCGATCGCTTATCGAATCGGGGTCAAGAGATTTCTGAAAGTGGAAGCCCAATGAACATAGCGATATCGAACACGTCCGAAAAACCGATTTATCAGCAGCTTTTCGAACAAATCAGCGCCCAGATTCTGAAAGGGGAATTGGAAAGCGGCTATTGTTTGCCGCCGATCAGACAAGCCGCCCAGGAGCTGCGCATTAGCGTCATCACCGTTAAGAAGGCATGGGAAGAACTCGAACGATGCGGGTTGATCCATACGATAACGGGCAAAGGGTGCTTCGTGGCGGACTTCTCATCCGACGAGATGCTGCGAATCCGCAACGACATGATTTTGACGCGAATGGAGAGCGACGTATCCTACTACAAATCCTTCGGGCTCACCCTGGACGAAGTCGTGGAGCTGTTGAAGCAGATTTATTAGATGGCAACCATGTTGACCGAATCTCGGTTACCCAGAGAGACGGTCTTTTTTTATGTTTTAAATTAGTTGCAATAACATCCTATTAAGTGTATTCTGGAATTAGTTGCAATAGCATTATATTCGAAAGGGAGAAATGAAAAATGATTAACGAGGCGTTCCCCTATGAGAAAAAACGAATTCAAGTATTCGGATTAGAGATGGCTTACGTAGAAGAAGGGAGCGGCGACCCGATCGTCTTCCTGCACGGCAATCCGGCATCCTCCTATCTCTGGCGCAACATTATTCCGTATGCCCGGAAGTTTGGCCGCTGCATTGCGCCCGATCTCATTGGAATGGGGGATTCGGCCAAGCTTCCGGATAGCGGGCCTGACGCCTACAACTTTGCCGAGCACCGCCGATATCTGGATGAGCTGCTCGATCGGCTTGGCGTGAGCGAGCGCGTGATCTTCGTGGTACACGACTGGGGATCGGTGTTGGGCTTCGACTGGAGCAAGCGCCATCCGGGCAAGGTCAAAGGCATCGTCTATATGGAGGCGATTATTAAGCCGCGCAGTTGGAGCGAAATGCCGGAGACGGGACGTAAAATCTTCCAAGCGCTCCGGACGCCGGAAGGGGAGCAAATGGTGCTGGAGCAAAACTCGTTCATCGAGTTCAACCTGCCGGTCAATATAATGCGCAAGCTGACCGATGAAGAGCTGGCACAGTACCGAAGACCGTTCCTGGAGCCTGGCGAAGGCCGCCGTTCGATGCTTAGCTGGGCGCGCCAGCTACCGTTCGTTGGAGATCCGACCGGCATACCCGAAATTGTCACCGAGAATGGAGAATGGCTGGCGCAAAGCGATATTCCCAAACTGTTCATTCAATGCGATCCCGGCTTATTGCCGCAATCCCACATCGATTACTGTCGGACATGGCCCTCGCAGACCGAGGTTACCGTGCCGGGCCGTCACTATCCGCAAGAAGATGCGCCTGACGAAGTGGGCGAAGCTCTTGCCACATGGCTGAGAAATCTGATTAGTTAAAAGTAAACCCGGTCGATTCGAAATTCGACCGGGTTTTGATCTACCCAATAATAGCTCGCGTTAGGATAGACCGCTTGATTGTTGACCTAGTATAGGGTAGTAGGCTATTCTATTTGAAGATTTGAAATTTGGAGCGAAAAAAGGTGATGATACCTATGGGAGAGACAATCAAGATCGCCATTAGTCCTGCGGTTCAGCTTGGAGGCAGTCTGTTCACTCCGAACCAGCTTATAGAAATCGGCAGCATCCTTGGAGCGGATACAAAAGTAGAATTGACCCCCTTCAAGCAGTTATATGCAGAGGTACCGATCGATCAACGCGATGCCATAAAGGAAGAGCTTGAACGAAATGGACTTGATGTGAACCCGGCGGGTTTCGTAACGAAAAGCCTAATCGCTTGCAACTTCTGCAGAGGAGCAGAAGACGCAGGGCTTGAAACGGCTATTAACCTAAACAAAGCCATATCAGGTATCGCAACACCTACGCCTCTGAAAATTGGCTACGCCGGATGCGCTTTAGGTACGAGCGAGCCGTTAATTAAAGATATCGGTATCGTCAAAATGCGTGACAAGTTCGACATTTACATCGGCGGCGAGCCGAAAGGACTTAAAACCTCATTTGCCAAGCTGCTTCTTTCAGGAATTGCAGAAAATCAGCTTATTTCTGCTATAACCGCTATTGTTGAATGTTATAAGGCAAATGCGAAAGGCAAAGAGAAGTTCAGCAAATTCGTAGACCGAATGTCGCTTGAGAAGTTGAAAGAGATCGCATCTATTCTGTAACGCTTGACCTGGAGCATGCTCCAGGGATTAATGTTAGGATGCACAGCAATACTGGATACATGAAAGGGGGGCTTCAAGGTGTTGCCTGGACAGACCTTCACTATTTCCGAAGCGGCGGAAATGACCGGACTTAGTATCGACACGCTCCGCTATTACGAGAAAATCGGCTTGGTCGTTTCTCCGAAACGCGGTCCTGGCGGGCAACGGATGTACGGCAGCGAAGATGTGGGGAAAATCCAGTTTGTCACCTATCTGAAGCGAACGAATATGCCGCTCAAGAAAATCATTGCATACGTTCAATCCTATAACCAACAGGATGAAGATTCCTGCTACGCACTGCTCGACGAACATCGGTCGTCAATCGAGAGCAAGCTGACCGAATTGAACACAACGCTTCAGTTAATCCGGTACAAGCTTGAACATTTTCAGGAAATTAAAGACGGTAAAGAAAAGGGAGGCAATCTGTGATGAGTACAGCAAACTTGGCCAAAACGCCTCAACAGCCGCTCCATTCCGGTTACGGCCCCCGCACCACCGCGGAAGAATTGATCGGCAATGTCGATTTGAACGGAAAAGTCGCGATTGTCACGGGCGGCTATTCCGGTCTCGGACTGGAAGTGTCCCGAGTGCTGGCCAAGGCTGGCGCCCAAGTCATCATCCCCGCGAGATCGCCGGGCAAAGCGGAAGCCGCAGCAGCATCCATTCCGGGAGCGGAACTCGCGGAACTGGATCTGGCCGATCCCGCTTCCATCGATCGGTTTGCCGGCGCGTTCGCAGAGTCCGGACGTCCGCTGCACATGCTGGTGAACAGTGCCGGCATTATGGCCATTCCGGAGAAACGCGACGAGAGAGGGTACGAGCTGCAATTCGCCACCAACCATCTGGGACACTTTCAGCTTACGGCAAGGCTGTGGCCGGCGCTGCAACGCGCGAACGGCGCGCGTGTCGTATCCGTATCCTCAGGCGGGCACAGTCTGGGGGATATCCATTTCGAGGATCCGAATTTTGTGAACCGGCCCTACGATAAATGGGAAGCTTACGGGCAATCGAAAACGGCTAATGCGCTCTTTGCCCTGGAATTGGACAGGAGGGGAGCCACTCATCATGTGCGGGCTTTCTCGGTTCATCCCGGCTCTATTATAACCAAACTGTCCCGCTTCTTATCCGATGACGAGATGAAGTCGATGGGGGCGCTTAATGAACAGGGGCAGCGCACTTTTACCGAAATGACGGAGGAAAACAAGACGATTCCCGAAGGGGCGGCCACGATCGTCTGGTGCGCGGTAAGCGAGCAGTTGGACGGCAAGGGAGGCGTGTATTGTCAGAACGTTGACATTGCTCCGGCGGTGCCGAAGGAGCGAATTCATGAGCCCGGCATGACCGGCGTATGGCCTTGGGCAACGGACGAGCAATCGGCCGAGCGGCTCTGGCAATTGAGCGAGAAGCTGACGGGCGTCTCATTTCAAATCTGAGAGTGGTAGGTGCCTATAGCTTTCTGCTGGCACTGCTTTCCGGTTCGGACTGAAGCTGAAATTAATATCGACTATGAGAAAACCGCCTTGTCCAAAAGGCGGTTTTTTTCACATTAGCGAAATGAGCAGTAGTACATGAAATGTTGAACTTACGTTTTTGATAGGGGATACCGTTGCCATCTTCACAATAGGATTTGAGACTATAAAGGAAAATAGCCCAGTTGTAGTTGCAGGAGCGATAAAATGGCGTTACTTCTTTCCAGTTCATATGACGCAAAGTAATAAAAGACTTCCCGTTCTTCTCTTCTATATCAAAGGAAATCATCGTACATTGGTCCAGATTTCCGACAGTCCCTCAGCGGTGGTTAAAATTTCATTGACCTTCGACGCTGGAGCATGTACGGTTTGCAAGTGCTCGATATTGGCCATGCCTTACCCCTTTCTAACTGGAATAATTTATGCTTGATGCTTATGATAACATAACTGCCTGGGAAAATGGGAGCAGACAAAGTGTACGCTTGTTACGTCAAAGTTGAATTCCCGGTTAACGTCTGGGTTATCCTTGATGAGATCGGTCACAGTAACACATTCCGTTCGCCTACAATATGATGAGTCTAGAAAGCTAAAGAGGTGAGCCAATGGCAGTCGTTAAAGCCCGGCAACAGGACATCGATATGTTGGCAAGACTGCTTCGAGCGGAAGCGGAGACTGAAGGCGAAATGGGCATGCTCCTAGTTGGAAATGTCGGCATTAACCGAATCAGATCCAATTGCTCCGATTTCAAAGGACTTCGGACCATTCCCCAGATGATTAACCAGCCGCATGCGTTCGAAGCCTTGCAGCATGGGATGTACTATCAAAGCGCAAGAGATAGGGAACGCCGTCTGGCGCAACGGGCCGTGAACGGGGAGAGGAATTGGCCGGCCAAGTTCTCCCTATGGTATTTCCGTCCTGGAACGTTCGATGATCCCGGCCCCTGTCCGCCAACGTGGTATAATCAGCCGTTCGCAGGAAGGTGGAAGAAGCACTGTTTTTACGAACCGACCGCGGAAGAATGTGAAAATGTATATAATACGTTCTAAATTTATAAGTACTGTTTTACAACAAGCCGCGTAAATCGCGGCTTTTTTGTATACCTGAAATGGCGAGTAGGATCAAAAAAATGGGAGCGAATTAAGGGTTGTAACACGTTCAGGAGGGGCCCCCATGAATGATAAAGAGTTACTTCCGTGGCTTGAAAAAGCGACGTTGGGAGACGAGTCTGCCTTCCAGCTTGTCTATCAGGCGACTCACCAAGACGTCTATCGGACGTCAGGTCCAGGATTGGAAGAGAAAGGCCTGGCGACGAATTCGCTCTTTGAACGAAATCGCCAGATGACTAGCGAACAGTTCGAGTGGACGGACAAAGCCGTTCTGCAGTCAGAGATGCAGCTTGAACTGTTCAGACTTGTCCGAGAGCTGTCGTACAAACTGCGTGTGGTCGTCATCCTGCGTTATTTTCACGACTATACTCAGGAAGAAATCGCGGACATGCTGCAGATCCCCGTCGGCACAAAATCCCTTGCAACTGATCGGTGCCTTCCTTTGGTGCCTAATAGTCCGTCTGTGAAATTGAAGAGTTAATGTGATTAAATACCAAGGTAAAACAGGTTTTACGATCCGCTATTCGTCGAAAAGAGAGCAGACCGGCAAGTACCGGAATCCATTCAGACACCTGCCCAATAGGCGGTGTCTTTTTTCTTGGTTACCCAATATTGCTGTTTTAACTTGAAAAACTTGACCTTCACACTAATGTCATACTTTATGATGATAAATAAGTGATTTTCACCAAAAAAATATGAAACTGAACTAGGACGGTGTCGTTATGAAAGAAACTTCCAGTCAAAGTTACTGGTCGAGCGCCTTTATTCGTATATGCCTATGCACTCTGCTGCTCTTTAGTGCATTTCAAATGCTTTTACCGATATTACCGATCTATATGGCAGGCAACGGCAACAGTAAATCAGAGGTGGGTTGGATTGCCGGTCTCATTACTATCGCGGCCGTGCTGATTCGCCCGTTCATCGGGTATGCGCTTGATCACTATAACCGCCGTCTGATCGTGCTCTTCGGTTCGTCCGCTCTTGCGCTGGCAGCCGGCGCGTTCACATGGTCAGCTTCGACTGGGTGGATGGCGGCAGTCAGCCTGGCGCTGGGTATCGGCTGGGGGATAATGACAGCAGCGTATGCGACGATTGTATCCGATCTGATCCCGCCCGGCCGTCAAGGGGCCGGAATTGGCACGTTTATGCTGTTCGGCTTCGCATCCATGGCTGTTGGTCCGTACATCGGCGGCTGGTTGATTGATGAGTATGGGCCAACGGTGTTGTTCGTAACAGCAAGTTTGCTCACAGTTCTGTCTTTGATCGTGTTCCTGACAGGAGGCGTCATCGAGTCGACAGCAAGGAGGGGACTTCCACCGGGAGAACAACAACCGGTTTCGAAAAGGTTTTTCGAACAATCGGCACTGTTCCCAGCCCTGTTGATCTTGCTTTTTACGATTGGTTACGGCGGGATCATTTCCTTTGTCAGCTTGTTCGGGATGGAACTGGGGGTCAAGAACGGCGGCATCTTTTTTCTGCTGTCTAACCTAGCGGCGATGCTTGTTCGCCCGGCGGTCGGCAAAACATTCGATACGAAGGGACACGCCGCGGTGCTTCTCCCAGGCATAGTCATCGGCATTCTTGCGATGATCGTCTTGTCGACGGCTTCCACTCCAACTATGTTTATTATCGCGGCATGCCTGTACGGACTGTCGTTCGGGGCAGTGCAGCCGTTTATCCTTGCCTGGACAATCCAACGCGCTTCACCTGAACGCAGGGGAGCCGCGAACAGTACGTTTCTGGTCGGTATGGACGGCGGCATTTCACTTGGTTCGATCTCATTCGGATTTGTAGCACAAATGTGGGGCTTTGTCGCCGTGTTCCAGTGCTCGGTTGTATTATTAATTGCGCTTCTGGTCATTTACGGCATTAGCTTAATCAGATCGAGAGCAAGCCGGGCTCCTGGTTCGGTTCAAAATCGAGAAGAACAAGTATAGGGATTAGAAAATAGGGCTGAATCTTGGCCTCGCTCACCGCATGCACTAATTCCCCCCGCGTAAATCGCGGGTTTGGCGATCGTGGGCTGGATGAAAGGTGGTTGGATTCAACCGCTTCGTCGCCGTCGGCAGTATCGCCGTCAGTTCCGATATAAATCAAAATTATTTGATTTAACATTGCTTATAATAGCCAATTATGCTAACATCCATATATCAAATAAATTTGATTTATGAGGTGTTCGGATGTTAAATGTTCATGCGCTCGAGTATCTGATTTCTCAACATCAGCAAACGATTGAAAACGAAGCACGACATGCTTGGAAATGGATAAAACGGGCCGAGGACGACACTGCGTATGAAGTTAAGGATATTCAACCGGGCGTCGTCTGCTGCCAACCTGTTTGTTGCTGAGGAGGTATGACCAATGATTAGACAACTTCCTGTTATTGAGAAGAAGAATGACTCGATTGACTTCATTCCATATGAGAGTAAGTTCAAAGCGCTGGCAGACCAGAAACGTTTGCAAATCATGTACGAACTTACGCAAAGGGGAAACACATGCGTATGTGACCTTGTCGATATTTTGGATATGCCTCAATCGAAATTGTCTTACCACCTCAAGATCTTATTGGATGCGGGCTTAATCCTTCGCGAGACAAGAGGGACTTGGAGTTACTATGAATTGAATCACTCAGAGGTCAATCGATTACTTTCCCCCGAACTGTGCTGCATTTTCCGGCAAATGGATGATCGCCCGAGCGATTGCTGTTCTTGAATCTGAGACGATTGATGTCATAATATCAAATTGTGTCATAAATTTATCAGCTTTGTCGAGAAGACTCCGACTTCAACACGAATGTGTAAGTCGGGGATGAATCGATGCCTTTTTGTTGTGAGAAAAACGAACGTATGTGCTATAATGGATATAAATGGATTGAGGGGAG
>NZ_JBEPYQ010000108.1:0-24501 GCF_041641335.1 Cohnella sp.
CGCTGTTCCAGCAGTCGGCTTATTTGTGCAAGGATCGGGTCGCCAATTTCTCCGATTCGCTGCAGGCGATTCCGTTCCGCGTGGGGCTGACGCATTACTTGGCGCGGCTCTATCCGGAGATGGAGGCACCCGACACGCGATACGGAGCGGGACTGGGAGAGGACCATTGCCACCGGTGGGCGCCCGTTCTCCGCGATTGGATCTGGAGAGATTCGCGAGCGGCTTCGGGAGGATTGCGGACGGCTTCTCGTTATTTTCCCGACGCGCAATGGCTGCTGTCCCGCTATGAGACGGAAGCGGGACGCTGCTTCGGCTTTGCCGCCAAAGGCGGTCATAACGGCGAGCCGCACAACCACAACGACGTCGGTCAGTTCATCTGGATGGTCGACGGCACGGCTTTCGCTGCGGATTTGGGCAGCGGGGAGTATACGGCGGCTTATTTCGGCGCGGGCCGGTACGATTACGATTGCAACGGCGCGCAGGGCCATTCTGTGCCGATCGTGAACGGCTGCGGACAAGAGGACGGTAGAGCGCATGCGGCTGCCGTTCTGGAAGCGAGGACGGGTGAGCGGGAGGACGTGCTGCGGCTGGACTTGCGCCAAGCCTACCGGGTACCCGGTCTGGCGTCGCTCGTTCGCGAACTCAAGTGGCGCAAGGCGGACGAATGCCGGCTGACGTTGACCGACGAGGTCGCATTCGAGGGCGAGCCGCTTGGCTTTACCGAACGAGTCGTCACCTTCGTTTCTCCCAATCTGGCGGGCGAGGGAACGGTGCGTCTGACGGACGGCGGCATGACCGCGCTGATCCGCTACGATAGCGGCTTGCTGGAGGTATCGGCAGAGAGGCGCGTCTATGCGGATCATTTTGGAGAGCGGCGGGAATGGTATGCGATCGATTGGAAGCTGCGCCAGCCGAAACCGACGAATCGGATCGAGCTGGTCTTCGAATTGGATAACGGGAGTTAATGGGGGATAACGTCTATGGAGACAACGGGAACGAAGCGGCCTGACTGGGTCGAGGAAGCGTGGAGCAAGGCGAAGGAGAAGACGCTGCGCAATCTGGTCCGCATCGGGGACGGATTTCCGCATGCCAGCGTCGGCGGCGCGTACGCCTTGGAAGAGCCGCATTGGTGGACGGCCGGATTCTGGCCGGGAATGCTGTGGCAGCTCTACGAGGAAAGCCGGGAAGAGAAGCTGAGAGAGGCGGCCGCAAGCTGCGAAGCCCGGCTGGACGAGGTGCTCGACGGGTACGACAGGCTCGATCACGATCTCGGCTTTATGTGGACGCTGACTAGCGTCGCCTCCTATAAGCTTCGACAGGATGGGGCTTCGCGAAGACGGGCGCTGAAGGCGGCCAATTATCTTACCGCGCGCTTTAACCTGCGCGGACGTTATATTCGGGCCTGGAATCCATGGTTCGAGGGAGACGACAACGCGGGCTGGGCCATTATCGACTGTGCTATGAATGCGCCGCTGCTGTACTGGGCATCGCGGGAGACCGGCGATCCGCGCTACCGCCACGTCGCGGAAGCGCATATGGACACCGTGCTGGAGCATTTCATCCGCCCGGACGGCTCCGTCTATCATATCGTCGAATTCGATCCGGCGAGCGGACAGCGGGTGCAGGCGAGAGGGGGCCAAGGCTACGCCGCCGAATCTGCCTGGTCGCGGGGAACGGCATGGGCGCTGTACGGGCTGGCCTTATCCTATCATCATACGGGCAACCCCGCTTACTTGAACGGTTCCAAGCGGGTCGCCCATTTCCTCCTGTCCAATCTGCCGGACGATCATGTGCCGCATTGGGATTTCCGTCTGCCTCCCGACGTGAAGAAGCACCGGGATTCGTCCGCCGGCGCGATCGCGGCCAGCGGCTTGCTGCTGCTCGCCGATCAGGTCGGCCCTCTGGAAGCTCATGTCTACCGCGAGCCCGCCGTTCGCATCCTCGAATCGCTGTACCGGAATTACGGGGCTTGGGATCGTGCGGACGAGGAAGGACTCATTGTCGAAGGAACGAGCCACTATCCGGAGGGCAAAAACGTCGGCGTCCCGCTCATCTACGGAGACTTCTTCTTCGTCGAAGGCTTGGCGCGTCTTCGCGGCGAAGGTACGATCTTCTGGGAGTAACGCCGATGCTTGAAATGCGAATGGGGCTGTCCCATAAGTAGGGGCGTACAAGATTATCGATGAAAAAATAAGGGCATCTATCTCCTGGAGACTGCCTCATACGGTCCTGAAATCACCCATTCACGGGTTTACCGTTCCCATTTCAGGATCGTATAGCATCGGAAGGAGATAGATGCCCATTACCATTCGCCTATCGATAATTGTTCGGTACGTCTCTTTTTACTTTTGGGCCAGCCCCTTGAAGCTTTGGCGCGCGGCTCGAGAGTTTCGACTGCCGCAACAACGACCTTATTCGTCCGCCAATTCCAGAATCGCTACGCCGTAAGGCTCAAGCGAATAGCTGCCTTCGAGCGTCCCGCCCGTGATCAGATCCGCAGCTGGACGCTTGAAGCTGATTTCCGCCGCATCGCTGCCGTAGTTCAGCAGGAAGGCGTACGCCTTTCCTTCGCCGGCCCGAATCGCGACTTCCACTTGCTCAGGCAGCTCGCATACGTCCGCCAGCGGGGAACGGAGGCCGCTGCGCCGAATGATCTCGGCGGCGACGGCTTCGGAGAACGCCGCTCCGTAATACCACGCCTCCCCGGCGCCGTAAGCGTTGCGCGTCAAGGCCGGTTTGCCCGCGTAATAGTCGGAAGCGTACGAGGCGACGACTTCGACGGACGGAGACTCCGCGGCGAGGATGTCGTTGAACATCTCGGCATAGACGGTCCCGCCCGTCTCCGTTCCGCCCGTCTCATCGCTCCATTGAATAGAAGGCGCCGGAATCGTGCCGTTAATGATCGTATAATCCTCGACCGTCACGCCGACCAGGTCGGCGACCGGACCCGGGAAAGGCTGGCCGAGCCGGCAGTGGCCGAATTCGTCCTTATACCCGGTCCGTGCCCCGAATACGATCGTCCCGCCGCCGGCCGCATATTGCTTGAACAGCTCCGCCTGGGCGTCGGTCATCACCGCGGCATGCGGGTAGACGAGCATACGGTAACGCTCCAGATCCGCAAGCGTCGTCTTCTCCGTCAGCTCCAGCACGTCGGACGGAATATGCCGATACTGAAGCGCCTTGAACCACTCCAGCAAGCTCTTCACCGTCAGAGGGCCGTGCCAGATGTCGAGCTCCCCGTCCCAGCCGTTGTCGTAATTGTGCACGATCGCGACTTCCGCGCGCCCCTTTTTCCCCGCCAGACGAGGCCCGATTTTCGCTACTTCGTTCCCGATGACCGCGGCTTCCCGCAGACGGCGGTTCGGCCGGTTATGGTAATCGTTCAGACCGTGCCAATAGATTTCCGAGCCGAACGTCGCGGTGCGCCAGCGGAAATACAGCACGCTGTCGGCGCCGTGGGCGATCGATTGGTACGTCCACAGACGCATCTGGCCGGGACGGGGCATCGGGATGTTCATCCGGTTCACCCAGCCTCCCGCGCCGGACTGCTGCTCCATCACGCAGAAATTGGGAGAGATCGACCGCACGTTGCTCAGGTTAAGGCTCCATTTGCGGTCGAGCAGCGGACGGTCCCCGTCGTCCGGATAGATCGTGCCGAACGTCGGGTAGGAATCGTACGAGATGAAGTCGAGCAGCTCATCGGTCATCCGATGAGTATCCAGGTGCCCGAAGAAGCCGTTCGTCGTCACCCAATGCCCGGGACAGACTTCGCGCAAAATATCGGCCTGGACCTTCGCGAACGAGATCGCGCTGTCGGATATAAACCGCTTCTCGTCGAGCGCCTGATGCGGATTGGGCGAATCGCCGGGAGTCGGCCGCGGCAAGTATACCTGGCTCCAGTCCGTGTACGTCTGGCTCCAGAACACGGTTCCCCATGCGCGATTAAGCGCGTCGAGCGTGCCGTACTTGCGTTTGGTCCACTCCCGGAAAGCCGTATGGTCGGCATCCGAATGGAACTCGTTAACCTCGCAATTGAGCTCGTTGTCGATCTGCCAGCCGACGACGGCCGGATGCGCCGCGTAATGCTCGGCCATGTTCCGCGCGATGCGGGCGCACAGCTCGCGGTATACCGGACTGTTGTAATTGTAGTGCCGGCGCAGTCCGTGCCGGTAGACGACGCCGTGCTTGGTCGCGTTCAGCACTTCGGGATACTTCTCCGTCAGCCAGGCCGGCGGAGTGGCGGTCGGCGTGCCGAGAATCACCTTAAGGCCGTGTCGGTGCGCCGCATCGATCGCCCGGTCGAACAGCTTGAACGAGAACGTTCCTTCCTCCGGCTCGAAGATCGACCAAGCGAACTCGGCGATCCGGATGACGGACAAGCCCAGCTCCTTCATTCTTCGATAATCGTCTTCCCACATCGTCTCCGGCCAATGCTCCGGATAATAGCAGACGCCAAGCTCGATTCGCTGCTCTGCAACGGCTTTTTTCACGGGATCACATCCATAAGTTCAGTATTTTGCTTTTTTGCAATCGTTTTAATCATTCTAATCCGGTAAAATAATTATGAAAAGATTCCAATCTTGCCATTGAGTTTACTATTTTGCGATTATGCAGGAAGGGGGGCGCGAGTGAGACTGCATCTGGTCATTCCTCCGCCTGGGCTGCGATATTATGCCTTCTATCCCGAAATGCTCGGGCGTTACAGTCGGCTTCCGAACCATGACGAACATCGGGAGCCCGGAAGCTTCGGCGGATACAATCTGCATATCGTGTGCGCGGGCAGGGGGCAGGTGAAGATCGGAGCCGACTGGCTCGACCTGAAGCCGGGCTCCGGCTTTCTGTATCCGCCGCTGTGCGAGCAGCGGTACCGTACCGCTCCGGACGATCCGTGGGACGTGCGCTGGGTTCATTTCGCTGCCGGACCCGAGACCGAATGGATCAGGAGTCTCGCCGGCAAGGACGGATGGGCGTTCGCGCTGGGTCAGTTGGACGAAATCGTCCGGTTGACCGACGGCCTGTACCGGGCGAGCGAGCCTTTCTCGAGCAAGAACGAGGTCCGAATCTCGGCGCTGCTCTACGAGCTGCTGCTTCATCTGTCGTCGGAGGCCGGCAATCTGCGGGATACAGGCTCCTCCGCGAGGAGGGACGCTATACGCGGGTCGGCGGACCAGATCCGGGAAAGATGCGCCGAAGACTGGACGCTGGCGAGGATGGCAGAGCTGGCGGGATACAGCGTCTATTATTACAATCGGCTGTTCCATGAAACGATGGGCCGTACGCCCGTCCATTACTTGAACGAGGTGCGGATGGCGGAGGCCAAGAGGCTGCTCGTGGCGTCGCGGATGTCCGTCAAGGAAATCGCGTTCGCGGCCGGGTTCAAGCGGACAGGTTACTTCGTGACGTTGTTCCGCAAGATGCAGGGCATGACGCCGACGAAGTACCGCAATTCGTTCGGTCCCCGATGATCGGCGAACCAGGGCGTCCAGCCTGAATCGGGCGAAGAAAAATCCCGCCGAACGCTCGCTCGGTTCGTCGGGATTCGTCTGATCAGGGCTCACATTATTCTTCGATACTGGGAAGGCGGTACGCCCACGTACTTCTTGAAATGCTTGTAGAAATGGGCGGTATCCCAGTAGCCGACCGCCTTGGCGACGTCCTGCGTGCGCATCGGCGTCGTCTTCATCAGTTGCTGCGCCTTCTCGATGCGGTAGCGGTTCACGTAGTCGGAGAATGTCTGTTTCATCTCTTTGTGGAACAGCTGGCCGAGATAAACCGGGTGGATGCGGTACGTATGCGCCAGCGTCTTCAGCGAGAAATCTTCCATATAAGAAGCGTGCACGTACTCCACGATCTGCCGGATGACCGGGCTCTTGTCCTGGCGTCCGCTGAGCGCTCCGGCCACCTCCTTGGCGATGAAGCGGACGTGCCCGGTAAGCTGCTCCAGCGTAGAAGAACGCAGGACGCGGTTCATGACGTCGTGATAGGCGGGCGATACCGGATGCGGAAGCTTGGCGTCCTTGAGCAGCTTCTTCATCCGGATAATCGCCTCGGCGGCGGCGTCGCGAAGCTCGGCGGGCGTTACGCCCTCCGTGCCGGAGAACGCTTGGAAATCATCTTCGATCTTTCTGTCGACGCCTTCCTCGTCGTGCGCCAGCAGGAGGCGGGAATATGCTTCCGCATCGGGCCAAGCGGCGCCTTTGGTTCTGTGGCAGGCGGTCACCCGCTCGTGAACGAGCAGCGATTCATGAGGGTAGAGCAGAGCGTAATCGAGCGTCAGCAGGGCGTTGCCGTAACTGACCGGAGCCCGCTCGAAGTTCTCCTCCGTCGAGCCGAGCGCGACCAGAGGGACGGACGGCAGGATCGTGCCAAGCCGCATCGCCAGCTCCTCAAGGGATGCGCTTAGGCGTTCCTTGACTTCTTCCGTCGGTTCCGTCACCCCGATCAGGGCGACGATCCGATCGTCGATGTCCTGAAAGATCAGATGAGGATGTCCCTTCTCCGCCATATACGCGCTTGCCAGCCGTCTGGCTTCCTGAAGCGCCGGAACCGGCGTCTCCTGCTCTTGCCCTCTCAGGACCGCGGCGGAGACGTAAGGCTCGCGCAGGCGGAGCTTCAGGAAATCGGAGCGCAGCTTCCATTGCTCCTGGCTGATCCGTCCGGCAACCCAGCGATACAGGATGTTATCCTTGAGCAGATCGACCTGGTCCGCGTTAAGGCTCTCGATTCTCGAGCGGTTCAGCTTCTCGACGGTGCTCTGCAGCGTCCGCGTCAGCTCCTCCAGATTGATCGGCTTCAGCAAATAGTTTTCGATGCCGATACGCATCCCTTCGCGGATGTAATCGAATTCGTTGTAGCCGCTCAGCACGATGCTCTTGAGCTCCGGCGAACGCTCCTTCAATGTCCGGATCAGCTCGAGTCCGTCCATCTCGGGCATGGCGATGTCGGTGATGAGAATATCGACTTTCGCGCAGGATTCCTCGATCTGCTCCAAGGCGTCCAGACCGTTCTCCGCCTGTCCGGCAAGATGGAGCTGAAGGGAAGGCCAGTCGACGACGGCGGCCAGCCCCTCCAGAATAAATGGTTCGTCGTCGACGATCCATACGTTGTACATCTAGATTTCCCCCTTCTCGAAAGGCAATCTTACCCGAACGACCGTCCCTTCCATCCGCTTGCTGCGGATGTCCATTCCGTACCGCTCTCCGTATACGAGCCGAATCCGTTCGCTCACGTTGCGAAGTCCGAGCGAAGAAGCCGGCGCCGGCTTGAGCTTGCCCGCCAGCGTATCGTTGACTTCGGCAAGCCGATCGGGCTCGATCCCTTTGCCGTTGTCTTCGACCTCGACGATGAGGCCGGACAAGGCCGCGTCCTCCGGGTACGCCCTTATCGTGATCAGGTTGCCGGGCTTCGAAGCCCGGATGCCGTGAACGATCGCGTTCTCCACGAGAGGCTGCAGGAACAGCTTGAACATTCGCGCGTTCTCGATTTTTTCGTCTATCTCGATCCGGTAATCGATTTTCTCTTTGTATCTGACCTTGTAGAGCTCCAAGAAGCGGCGGCAATTGTCCGCCTCGTCCTTGAGCGTTACGACGGTCTCCTGCTTGACCGCGTAACGGAACAGGGAGCCGAGCACGTACGCCATCTCCCCGACGTCCATCGCCCCTTGCGTCATCGCCCGCATCCGGATCGCTTCCAGCGTGTTATACAGAAAATGGGGGTTGATCTGGGCTTGGAAAGCGATGATCTCGGCGTGCTTCTGCTTGATCTCGGAGACGTAAACCTGATTGATGTAGCGAGTCAGCTCCTCGCACATCCGGTTAAAGCTGAACGAGATTTCGTCCAGCTCGTCGGAGCGGCCCGCCGGGATGCGGACGTCCAGATTGCCCTGCTGGGCCAGCCTCATCGCCTTGACGATGGAGCGGGTTCTCTTCGCGTAGCGCTGCACGGCGATGCGGGAGAAGACGATCGTAATGAGAATCCCGATTAAGGTCGCCGCGATCAGCTTGCCTTTGAACCCGGCATAATGGTTTTCCAGCTCCGTCGCCGGCACGACGCCGCTGACGTAGATAGCGGATTTGCCCGTACGCATCGTCGTCGTATACGACCTCGTCTCCAGATTCGCTTGTCCGGCTGAGTCGACCAGCTGCCGGAAGTAGGGATAGACCTGACCTGCGAATCGATCGAAGGAATCGTAGACGACCGTTCCGTCGGACAGCAGCGCCAAGTGCGAGCCCATCAGCCGCTCCCTTCCGGACTCCAGAAGGCGGCGTATCCCTTCCGGCTGATAGGTGACGAGGAGCGTGCCTTCGTTCTTAAGCGTATCGGGATCGTTCAACTCGAACGCGAAAGTGTAAGCGCCGCTATCCTCGATGCCCAGAACACGGTTGAATTCGGGGGTTCTTCCGCTGGCGGTTTTGCGGATTTGCATGCCGGCGACCTCGTGCGCGACCGCCGACCGCTCTTCGTTCGAGAGCGTGATCAGCCGCTGCGTCTTGTTGCTGTTGAACACGAACAGGAAAGCCTGATCCTTGCTGTAGACAGCGATCTGAGCGATGTCTTCGTTGCTGTCCATCTGGTTGCGAATGAATGATTCGACGTTCCGGTCCTCGGAGGTGTTGCCGGCGATGTACTCGTTGAATCGGTACTGGATGTAGTGTGGCATATCGTTGCGTAGAAAGAACAGCAAATCATTCAGGAACGCCTTGTTCTGATACAACCGCAGCACGATTTCCTGAGATTTGTCCGTCTGCTGGTCGAGAAACCGGATCGTCCCTCCGACGGCTTCTGCTTGAGCCTCCAGCTCTTTCTGCCGCATCGATCCGGTGGAATATTGATAGACGAGGACGGCCAACGTGCAGAAGGTGACGACGGTGAGCGCCGAGTAGATCAGAATGATCCGATTGAACAGCTTCGCCCGGAAGAAGGCGTCATAGATCTTGGTCAGCTTGGCCGTGGCGATCATCTCCGTAAGAGGTTAAGTCTGTTAAGTCCGAATAGGGAAGCAGTATTACGATACCACGAGATCGTAAGCGCTTTCCACATATTCGCGGAGCAAACCTTTAATTTTTACCTCAAAGCTTGATTACGTTAACTATCGGGCCTTCGAAGAGCTGTGATACCGTAAATGTGCAAGACGAGTCGGCGATTCGAACGAGGAGGTGATCCAACATAAAAGCGCTGCAAGGTTTTTCCAAAGACATCTTGAAGAACAGAGCGTTCCTGCTGATGGTTCTGCCCGGGGCGCTGTGGTTTCTGATCTTCGCCTACTTGCCTATGCCCGGCGCGATTCTCGCGTTTAAGCAGTACAGGCTCGACCTCGGAGGCTTTTTCTCCGGCATCGTGAAGTCGGAATGGATCGGGCTGAAAAATTTCGAGTTTCTGTTCCGCGCCGACGACGCGTACATCATCACCCGCAACACCGTGCTGTACAATCTCGTGTTCATCGCGCTCGGCCTGGTGCTGTCGGTGACGCTGGCGATTATCCTGTTCCAGATCGCGCAGAAGAAGCTGGCCAAGCTGTACCAGACGGCGATGTTCATGCCCTATTTTCTGTCCTGGATCATCGTCAGCTACTTCGTCTTCAGCTTTCTGAGCGTGGACAGGGGCGTATTGAACCAGATTCTCGCCTCCTTCGGCGTCGAAGCGATCAACTGGTATGCGGAGCCGGCTTATTGGCCGTTCATTCTCATCTTCATGAACCTGTGGAAGGGCGTCGGCTACTCCAGCGTCATCTACCTCGCCGCGATCTCCGGCATCGACCGCACGTACTACGAGGCGGCGATGATCGACGGAGCAAACAAGTGGCAGCAGACGATCAAGATTACGATTCCGCTCATTAAGCCGATGATGATCATCCTGACGATTTTGGCGATCGGGGGCATTTTCCGTGCGGATTTCGGGCTGTTCTACCAGATTCCCCGCGAATCGGGGCCTCTGTTCCCGGTCACGAACGTTATCGACACTTACGTGTACCGCTCAATGAAAGTCGTCGGAGATTTCGGCCTAGCCGCGGCGGCGGGCTTCTATCAATCGGTTGTCGGGTTCATTCTCGTTCTGGCGGCCAACTGGACCGTGAAAAAAGTAAACGACGATCAGGCGCTGTTCTGATGGCGGCACAACGACGGAAAGGAGGCTGTCTCACATGGATTCTTCGCCACCCGGCAAATTGCGCGACGTCCACCGGCTTCCGGCCGGCTGGAATGGGCTGATGCATCTGATCGCCGGAGGCTTCGCGTTCGTCTGCGTTTTCCCGTTTCTGTTCGTCGTCATCATTTCGCTGACCGAGGAAAATGCGCTGCTGCTGAACGGCTATCAAATTTTCCCGGAGAAATGGAGCCTGTACGCCTATTCGTACATTATCCGCACGGGCGATCAACTGCTCCGTTCGTACGGAGTGACGCTGTTTGTCACGGTAGTCGGGACGGTGCTGACGGTGATCTTGACGACGCTGTACGCTTACGCGCTGTCGCGCAGAAACTTTAAGTTCCGCGGATTTTTCGCATTCTTCGCCTTCTTCACGATGCTGTTCGGGGGCGGCTTGGTGCCGACATACATCGTCGTGGCCCAGTTTCTCGAACTGAAGGATACCGTATGGTCGCTTATTCTTCCTATGGCGATGAGCGCGTTCAACATTTTGGTGCTGCGGACGTTTTTCCAGACGATGATTCCCGACGCCATTATCGAATCCGGCAAAATTGATGGAGCCGGCGAATTTAAAATTTTATTCCGCCTCGTCGTGCCGATCTCGCTACCGGGCATAGCCACTATCGCTTTATTCAGCACGCTGGGCTACTGGAACGACTGGTTCAACGCGCTGCTGTATATCGATTCCAACCATCTGGTGCCGCTTCAGGCGCTGATGATGCGGATCTACAACAACATGCAGTTCATGATCCAGAATTCCGCCCTGCTGAACAGCGGACAGAGCCGGGAGATGATTCGTTCCCTGCCGCAGGAGACGGCCCGCATGGCGATGGTTGTGCTGGCGACGGGACCGATCGTGCTCGCTTATCCGTTCTTTCAGCGCTATTTCGTGCAAGGCTTGACGATCGGAGCGATCAAGGAATGATTTTAGACGTTTGCGCTTGGGGCGCTGGCGTTTAGAATAAATATGAGACAGACCAGGGAGGATCGGCATGTTCACAAAGACAAAGAAGTGGATTGGCCTTATCGCGTTGGTATTCGCATTCGGAGCGGTGATGGCCGGGTGCAGCGGCAAAGGAAACGGGGCTTCGGGAGGCGACTCGTCTTCAAGTCAGCAGCCGTCCCAGAGCGGCGAGAGCAAAGGGAGCGAGGATAAGAAAGCAGACCCGGTCAAGCTGATCTGGTATACGATCGGCACGCCGCCGAGCGATCTGGCCAAAGTCAACGAAGAGGTCAACAAGTACATCCTGCCGAAAATCAACGCAACAGTGGAGATGAAGCTGTTCGACTGGGGCGATTACGACCAGAAGATGAAAATCATCATCGGCTCGGGCGAGGATTACGACATCGCCTTCACCGCTTCGTGGGCGAACGACTACTTCGCCAACGCGAAGAAGGGCGCCTTTTACGAGCTCGACGCGCTGCTGGAGCAGCAGGGCAAGGGCATCAAGGAAGTGCTGAACCCGGCTTTCCTCGAAGGCACGAAAGTAAACGGGCATAACTACGGACTGCCGACGAACAAGGAGCTGCCGCAGCAGCGCGTGTTCCGCTTCAATAAGGAGATGCTCGACAAGCACAGCCTCGACATCTCGAACGTAAGAACGATCGACGATCTGGAACCTCTGCTGAAGGCATTCAAGGAGAAGGAGCCGGGCATCGCGCCGATACCGGCGAAGATCGCGGAATTTCTGCCGTTCGACCTGCCGGTGACGGATCTGCCGTTCATCGGAATGCCGTTGAACACGCAGGATTACAAGCTGATCAACGTATGGGATACGCCGGAAGCGATGGCTTACTTGAAGACGATGCATAAGTTCTATCAGGCCGGCTACTTGCCGAAGGACGTCGCCACGCAGAAGGACGCGGGGGATTACTTCAAAACCGGCAAATGGCTCGTCGACGTCGCTGATTCCCAGCCCTACGCCGATAATCTGTGGAGCAACGACGCCGGCTACAAGGTCGTCAGCGTGCCGATGCACGATCCGATCGCGTTCAACTGGTCGGTGGCCGGAGCGCTGCAGGCGATCAACGCCAAGTCGAAGCATCCGGAGAAGGCGATGGAGTTCCTGAACCTGCTGTACACGGACGCTTATCTGATCAACCTGGTCGATTTCGGCATCGAGAACGTGCACTACAAGAAGACGGGCGAGCAGTCCAAGGACTCGATCCCGGACAGCGGCTACGGCTTCCCGGCGTTCAGCGTCGGCAACTTGATGCTTACTTATCTGAACACGGGCGATCCAGAAGACAAGTGGGAGCAGTTCAAGCAGTTCAACGATTCCGCTTCGAACGCGCCGCTGCTCGGCTTCCAGGTCGACACGACGAACATGACGACCGAGCTCGCCAACCTGAAGAACACGAAGGAAGCGACCTACAACTCACTGTTCTCCGGTACTCTCGATCCGGAGACGAACCTGCCCAAGGTGAACCAGAAGCTGAAGGACAACGGCCTTGATAAGGTTGTCGCCGAGGTTCAGCGGCAGATCGACGAGTGGAGAGCCGGGCAGTAAACCGCCAAGCTGGCCGCCTGCATCCCGCAGGAGTATCGCAAGGACCATTAAGACAACGCAAACGGCGAATAAGCGCAGGGCCGAAGCCCTACGCTTATTCGCCGTCTCGTCGATTCCGTTGAGCAGGACGCGGCAGAAGCGGCGGAGGTCTATTCGCCCGAATACGACTTGCCGTCCCGAGCGATCAGCCGTTGCAGCGACGAAGCCGTGACTTCCAGCTTCTCGCCCGGCGCAAGCGCGTGTCCGCGCCGTCCTTGAGCTTCCAGACGCCGTACGAAGGCTTCGGCGTCTTGGCGGATAGGCGGGAACGAGTTGTAGTGGACCGGAATGACGAACTTGGCGCCGAACCATTCGGCCGCTTGCAGCGCATCGTCCGGTCCCATCGTGTAATGGTCGCCGATCGGCAGGAAAGCGATATCGATCGGATGGCGGTCGCCGATCATCTTCATGTCCGAGAACAGCGCCGTGTCTCCGGCATGGAGCAGCGTCAAGCCTTCGGTCTGCACGATGTAGCCGGCCGGCATGCCGCCGTAAATGATCTGATCGTCTTCCAGGAAGATGCCGGAGCTGTGGAACGCCTGAATCATCTTCGCCTTGGCGAAGCCCAGATCGACCGTTCCTCCGATGTTCATATCGATCGTCTTCAGCTTCTTGCGGGCGGACATGTACATGGCCAGCTCGAAGGTGGCGACGATGGTGGCGTCGCTTGCGCGAGCGATCGGCTCCGCGTCGAGAATATGATCCGTATGCGCGTGAGTGAGCAAAATGTAGTCGGCGCGGATGTCTTCCGCCTTCGTTACCGCCAGAGGATTGCCTCTCAGGAACGGATCGAACAGCAGCGACTTGCCTTCCGTGACGATCTGGATGCAAGAGTGTCCATGATAAACGATTTCCACCGTACATTCCTCCAATGCTCTCGATAATTAAGCTGAAACCGCTATTTCCAGTTTAACGCATTCGCGGTAGAAATGCTTGTCCTCGGCCGCGGGAATCAAGTAAAAACGCCTTCCGCGTCCTTGGGACGGAGAAAGCGTTTTGTCGGAGTTGTGAATGTTAGAGGTTGGACGTATAGCGGTTCAGCGCCGTCAGGTTCAGCTGGAGATCCTCCATGTACGTCTTAATGCTCGTCTGCAATTGCTTGAGAATAGTCCGCTGAAGCTCCTCGATGCGGTCTTCCGTGCAGAAGGCCGAGCAGCACAGCGTGCCGTTGGCGTATTGTTTCGTTTCGACAACCGTCGTATTGAGCTTTTCTTTGTAGATTCTTTTGACCGCGCCATTCTCCGGTTTAATCTCGTAGTACCGTTGAGTTTCCAGAAGCAGCTTCCATGGAGCGATCTTGAATTCGCATTTATCCTTGCGCAGCTCCCCCGTAACCTTGAAGAATCGTAACGCGTTATTGATACGGTTCATGATGCGTTTCCTCTCAATTCGTCGTAATCCGATCCGGCATCCCCAGAAAGTACCAATGACCATTTTAGCATAATTTGCCTTGCGGTCAAACGCATTCGGGCAAGGAACGGCAATTCGAAGCGAGATCTGCTACCGAATCGTCACAACTTTGTTTCATCCGCGGCCGTATTTTTTGGTTTTGCTGGCGACGAACAATCCCATCAAGCCGAATCCGGCCAAAGCGCCGCCGAGATGGGCCCAAATGTTGATATTCGGTACTATAAGCGAGTAGACGATTCCGAATGCGATGGAAATAAAGATCGTTTTCCGGGTCGCCTCATCCAAAGCGAACTTGCGGAAGACGGCCAGAAACAAGTAGGCTCCGAATAAGCCGTAGATTGCACCTGAAGCTCCGAGAGAGAAATGCAACGAGCCAGCGTAAACGATTGCGCTCAGCAGATTGCCTGCAATGCCCGCCAGAACATAATACACGAAGTATCGAAAATGTCCGAGCAGCCGTTCGAGCGGAGGCGCGAAAATAAGCGTCGAGAAGCAGTTGAACAGCAGATGATCCCACCCGCCGTGCAGCGCGATGGAGGTGACGTATCTCCATGGCTCGCTTAAACCGTAAGGATCGTAATCCGGGTCCAAATAGAAGATGCCTCTGAGCGACAGCTCTCTGTCGAGGATCAGATAATCGAGAACGAATACGATCAAATTAATCGCCAGAAAAATCGACGTAACCGGATAGGCGCGCAAGTAGCCGCGAAACGTTTCGTTGCGTTGGAAGATCATGGTCATCCCGTTCCTTTGTTCGTTATACTTACTACTATACCATCCGGGAGCTTGTATCTCCAAAGAGACGCAGCTGAAATAGAGTTGTGTGTAAATCGGGAGTAAACTGTGTGTAAACTGTTGATAAAGCTGTGGATATGTGGATTAAGTTGTTGATAACCGGTGCCCAACTCAATAACTTATAGAATCCACGCCAAGTCCCTGTTAATATCGAAGCAGACTGCTTAGACGGCGGAATGGACAAACGAACGGATGCCGGAGGTTATCGACATGAATGTTCTTTCCTTGTTACTAAGTTTGGTTCTTGTGCTGAATATGACGCTCGCATCGGTGATCATCTTCCGGGAGAGAAGGGATATCGGCTCGACTTGGGCATGGCTGCTCGTGCTGTATTTCATCCCGCTGCTCGGTTTCGCGCTCTATTTGTTTTTCGCGCAAAACTACAGGAGGAGCCGGCTTTTCGAGTGGAAGGAGATCGACCGCACCGGAACGGAGGAAGCGGCCAGAGAGCAGCTTGCCCTCATAAGCGCGGACGGACATGCGATGGGCAATCCGGCGGCGGGCGATTATCACGATCTGATCGCCATGCATCTTAAAGCGAATAAAGCCTTGTATACCGAAGACAACGAGGTGGAGCTGCTGCTGGACGGCAAGCAGAAGTTCGACCGGTTGTTCCGGGATATCGCGGAGGCGCAAGACCATATTCACGTCCAGTATTACATCATTCAGAAGGACGAGTTGGGAATCAAACTGATACGCGCGCTGGCGGAGAAGGCGAGAAGCGGCGTGAGCGTACGACTGCTGTACGACGAGCTCGGCTCGCGAAGGTTGAACAGGCGCATCCTGCAGGAGCTTCGCGACGCCGGGGGAATCGCGGAGGCTTTCTTCCCGTCCAAGTTTCGTTTGATCAACGTTCGGCTCAACTACCGGAATCATCGCAAGCTCGTCATTATCGACGGCAAAGTCGGATACGTGGGCGGATTTAACGTAGGGGACGAATACTTGGGACTGGATCCGAAATTCGGCTATTGGCGGGATACGCATCTGAGAGTTCGCGGCGGAGCGGTCCATGCCATGCAGACGCGATTTATCCTCGATTGGAATTATGCGTCCCGAGCGGACATTCATTATCGTCCCGAGCTGTTCCCCGAACCGGAAGCGGCATTCGGCGCAGCCGGGGTGCAGATCGTAGCCAGCGGGCCGGAATCGAAGCTGGAGTATATCAAGAACGGGTACGTGAAAATGATCTCCTCCGCCAAACGGTCCATCTTGATCCAGACTCCCTACTTCGTGCCGGACGCAGGCTACTTGGACGCGCTGCGCATCGCCGCCCTGTCGGGCGTGCAAGTGAGCATTATGATTCCGGACAAGCCGGATCATCCGTTCATTTACTGGGCCACTCTGTCTTATATCGGGGTGATGCTCAGAGCGGGCGTATCCGTCTACTTGTACCGCAACGGATTTATTCATGCCAAGACGATCGTCGTGGACGAGGAGATCGCCTCCGTCGGCACGGCGAATATGGACGTGCGAAGCTTTAAGCTCAATTTCGAGGTGAACGCCTTCCTGTACGACAGGGAGGTTTCCGCCAAGCTGGCGGAGGCGTTTAGGGAGGACATTAAGGTGTCCGAGGCGTTGACGCTGGAGCGATACGGCCAGAGGTCGCGGCGGATTCGGATCAAGGAGTCGGTGTCCCGGCTGCTGTCTCCGATCCTGTAATGGATCAACGATGATCGTTCGAGAACCTTTGCTGCCCAGTGGAGGCTTCTTTCGGTTACTGCAGCACGTCCGCAAAAAGGCGGCTGATCGCGAAAGAGACGCAATGAAGCTTGTCCGAAGCGATGAGTTCGTCTCCTTCGTACAATTGGATCAGAACGTAGTTGCCGCGCTCGTCCAATTGAAACTGCTCTAACGTCCGAGAATCAGGATCGACGATCCAATATTCCGGGACGCCGTGTTTCTCGTACACCGCCCGCTTCTTCAGCCTATCCCGTTTCTGGGAGCTTGGGGAGAGGACCTCCACGGCCAGATCTGGCGGGCCTTCTATTCCCCGGGAAGTGACAATGTGCTTTCGGCTGCGATGGATCATGATCGCGTCGGGCTGCACGACGTTTGTATCGCTCAGGATGACGTCCAGGGGAGCGAAGTAGATCAGGTAATCCGTTTTGCAGCTCTGACGCAGCGCATCGATCAATTCCGATAAAATGGACTGATGCGAGGCCGTAGGACTGGGAGACATCAGCTCCAGCACTCCGTCGATGACCTCGTAACGATTCCCGTCGTCGGGCATCTCCGCATAAACCTCGTAGGTTATCGGCTGCTCCTTTACTTTGTCTGCGGCTTTTTTGTTTTTCTCCATTCGAATCCTTCCTTTCTTATGAAATCGGAGTCAACGCTGCCAGCGGTTATTTCAACTGATCCGGCGGAACGGGGATGCTGCGTACGAGCTCGTCCATGCTGAAAGAAACGCAAGGGGCGGTATGGGAACGAACCGGTTCCTCTCCGGAATAGACATCGAGCAGCTCATAGTAGTCGTCGTGTAATTCATACTGCTCCAAAGTAAAGTTGGACGGGTCGACGATCCAATACTCGCGCACCCCGTACTTGGCGTATACATTGCGCTTTGTCAGCTTGTCCCGCTTAAGAGAGTGCTCGGACGTAATCTCGACGACGAGGTCGGGAGCGCCGTTAATGCCTCTTTTGCTAATAATATGCGTACGGCTCAGATGGATCATGACGAGATCGGGCTGCCGGACTTCGGTGTCCGAGAGGATCACGTCGAGCGGGGCGGCCAGTATGAGAAAATCGTTGCGGCAGCTACCGTCAAGCATGACTTGCATCTTATGGCAGATGAATTGATGAATAAATAGAGGAGAAGGACTCATCAGCTCCAGCACCCCGTCCGAAATCTCGTAACGGTTGCCGTCGTCCTCCATATTCGCGTACATCTCGTAGGTAACGGGCGACTCCTTCACCAATTCCTCGTACGTTTTCTTCTTCATTTTCTCCGCCTCCATTTCCTAATCAAAAAGCACCTCGCAAAGAAACACGTGAACGTGTCCGGCTTTGGGAGGTGCTTCCTCGACATAATTTCCTTTATTATGCCGAATTCATCAGGTGCTGTCAATATTGGGCGTTGAGGTCGTCGGGTCTGGCGATTTGCGACAGAGCGGACGAGAGGGTAGGATGAAGAGAGAGTGAAGAGGAAGGATGAGACGTTATGAAGCTTTCATTTCGGCAAGTAGAAACAAGGGAAGACGTCGAGGCTGCGGCCCGATTGGCCTCGGAAATTTGGAACGAGTATTTCGTCAGCATCCTTTCGACCGGGCAGATCGACTACATGCTGGACAAGTTTCAATCCGCCCATGCCATGACGGACCAAATCGAGCGCCAAGGCTACGAGTACTACTTCATGCAGGCGGACGGAGAGAACATCGGCTATATGGGAATCAAGCCGGAGGAGACGAAGCTGCTGCTGAGCAAATTCTACATTCTCAAGGCTCATAGAGGCCAAGGATACGCCAGCGAAGCGATGAGCTTCTTGGAGGAACTGTGCGAGAAACGCAAGCTGGGCACGATCTGGCTTACTGTGAATCGGCATAATGCATCCACGATCGCGGTTTACGAGAAAAAGGGCTTCCGGACCGTTCGCGAGCAAGCGGCGGACATCGGAGGAGGTTACGTCATGGACGATTATATTATGGAAAAAGAAATTTCTCTCGATCAATAAGAGGGGCGGAACCGGGCGCGAATCGTAGATTCGCGTCTTTGTTATTCCAAAACGATCAAATACTGCTCGACATTTTTGTTTGTTTAAATTAAGATAATGTTATAAACGAACATAAAACAACAAAACAACAAAGGAGCAAACATGATGTCCTCATTCAAACCACGGCTTAACCGGATGTTCAGCGAGCAAGGCAAATGCTTCGACGTTGCGATCGACCACGGCTTTTTCAACGAATATTCCTTTCTTGCCGGCATTGAGAATATGAAAAGCGCTATCGAAACGGTCGTTCAGGCCGGACCGGATTGTATTCAGCTCAGCACCGGGCAAGCGAGATTGCTGCAGGAGATCCCGGGCAAGAAGAAGCCCGGCCTCGTGCTGCGCATGGACGCCGCCAACATCTATGGAAACATGCTGCCGCGCCATCTGTTCAGCGAGCTGATCGATCGCGCGATCGAGCAGGCGGTTCGATTGGACGCCGTAGCGGTATGCGTCAACCTGCTGCTGCTGCCGAACCAGCCGGAGCTGCATCATCAATGCGTGCGCAACGTCTCGCTGCTGAAGACGGAAAGCGATAAATACGGCATGCCGCTGATGGTCGAACCGCTGGTCATGCTGCCTAACGAAGAGAAGGGCGGCTATATGGTCGACGGCGACATTCGCAAAATCATGCCCCTCGTCCGGCAAGCGGTCGAGCTGGGAGCGGACGTGATCAAAGCCGATCCTTGCGACGACGTGACCGAGTATCACCGCGTCATCGAGGTCGCGTCCGGCATTCCGGTGCTCGTTCGCGGAGGAGGACGCGCAAGCGACGAGGAGATCGTGAACCGGACGGTCGAGCTGATGAACCAGGGAGCGGCGGGCATCGTCTACGGCCGTAACGTCGTGCAGCATCCGACGCCAGGCGCGATGACTTCGGCCTTGATGAGCATCGTTCATGAGGGCGCGGGGGCCGAGCGGGCGCTGGCAATTCTGAAAGGGGCGCAGCGATAATGGCGAAAACGATCGTATCGTTCGGCGTCATCGGCTGCGGGCTGATGGGCAAGGAGTTCGCCAGCGCGGCCGCGCGCTGGTGCCATCTGACCGGCGTCGACTTCGAGCCGCGCATCGTGGCGGTGTGCGACGCGAATCCGGCGGCGACGCAGTGGTTCGAGGAAAATGTGCCGAGCGTGGAGCGCGCGTATACGGATTACAAAGAGCTGCTCGCCGATCCGGCGGTGGAAGCGATCTACTGCGCGGTTCCGCATAATCTGCATGAGCGGATCTATATCGATATTATCCGGGCGGGCAAGCATTTGCTGGGAGAGAAGCCGTTCGGCATCGACCTGGAAGCGAACGAGGCGATTATGGCGGCCATCCGGGAAAACCCGCAAGTCGTCGTGCGCAGCTCGTCGGAATTTCCGTTCTTCCCGGGTGCGCAGCAGATCGTTCAGTGGGTGAACGAGGGCAAATTCGGACGGATCATCGAGGTCGAGGCCGGCTTCTGGCATTCCAGCGACCTTGATCCGACGAAGCCGATCAACTGGAAGCGGCGGATCGCGACGAACGGGGAGTACGGCTGCATGGGAGACCTCGGCCTGCACGTGCTGCATCTGCCGCTGCGCTTCGGCTGGAAGCCCGCGAGCGTGCGGGCGCTGCTCTCCAAGATCGTCGAAGAGCGTCCGGACGGCAAGGGAGGCATGGCGCCGTGCGAGACGTGGGACAACGCGATTCTCGCTTGCGACGTGAAGACGGCCGGCCAGCAGTTCCCGATGGTGCTGTCGACGAAACGGATCGCGCCGGGACATGCGAATACATGGTTTATTCGCATCCAGGGTACGGAGATGTCCGCGGAATTCACGACCAAAAATCCGAAGCAGGTGGCGTCCCTTCCCTACACGCCGGGAGGCCAGCAGGCTTGGCATGTCGTGGACGCGCCGTACAAGTCGGCTTACGGCACGATTACCGGCGGCATCTTCGAATTCGGGTTCTCCGATTCGATCCTGCAGATGTGGGCGGCGTTCTGCGACGAGATCGTTCACGGCAAGGAAGGCATGCAGCAGCCGTTCACATGCGCATTGCCGGAGGAAGCGGCGGACAGCCATCGCCTGTTTACCGCCGCTCTGGAATCCGACAAGACGGGCGGAACCGCGGTCGTGGACTGGGGGAACGGGGCGTGAACAAGAGCGATTCCCCCGCATCCGCTGCCGAGGTCGTCGTTGCCGGACATATTTGCCTGGACGTCATTCCGGCGATGCACGGCGGCAAGCCGGGCCAAGCGATCGGGGAATTGCTCGTCCCGGGCAAGCTGGTCGACATCGGGGCCGCGCAGCTTTCGACGGGCGGCGCGGTGCCCAATACCGGTATCGCCCTGCATCGTCTCGGGTTCCCGGTAAAGCTGATGGGCAAGGTCGGGGACGACCTGTTCGGAGGGGCGATTCTGTCTATCCTTAAAGGATACGGGGAGGGGCTGGCCGATGGAATGATCGTAGGGGCGGGAGAATCGAGCTCCTATACGATCGTCATCAATCCTCCGGGCGTCGATCGGATTTTCCTGCATTGCACGGGTGCCAACGATACGTTCTCCGCGGACGACGTATCCCAAGCCGCGTTGGCGGGAGCTAGGCTGTTTCACTTCGGCTACCCTCCGCTGATGCGGCGGATGTACGAGGACGGCGGCGCGGAGCTGGAGAGAACGCTGTCCGCGGCCAAGTCGGGCGGGCTGACCGTATCGCTCGATCTGGCCCGTCCGGACCCGGAGTCGCTTGCGGGCCAAGCCGACTGGCAAGCGATTCTGAAGCGTTCGCTGCCGCATGTCGACGTCTTCCTGCCCAGTTTCGAAGAAATTTTATATATGCTCAGGCCGTCCCGGTACCGCGAGTTTTCCGAGCGACACGGCACGACCGAGCTGCTTGCGTACGCGGACGGACCGCTGCTGTCCTCGCTTGCCGAAGAATTGCTCGGCATGGGGGCTGCGGTAGTCGCGTTAAAGCTGGGCGAGCACGGGCTGTACGTTCGGACGACTGGCAGTCCGGAACGCCTGCGCGAGATGGGGCTTTGCGCGCCCGCTGCCGGGAAGCTGGAAGCTTGGCAAGGCAAGGAAATGCTTGCGCCGTGCTACCGGGTAGAGGTCGCCGGAACGACGGGGGCCGGGGACTGTACGATCGCCGGGTTTCTGGCCGGATTGCTCAAGGGGCTGTCGGCGGAGGAGACGCTGCTGGCGGCAGTGGGCACAGGCGCGTTTAACGTGGAACGGGCCGATGCGGTAAGCGGTATCCCGGGATGGGACGGCTTGCAGAGCCGAATCGCGGCCGGCTGGCCGCAGCGGGAAACGGGGCTGTCTTTGCCCGGCTGGTCGCGCGAATTCGCGGACGGAATCTGGTCCCCGGATGTCGGCAAATAAGAGGAGGCTGAACAAATGTCCATACTGAGAAGCGAAGTGACGAGAGCCCAGAAGCGTGCGGCCGAGCTGCTGGAGGGCGCAGGCATCGTGCTGACCGACGCGGAGCGCGAGAACATCGAGGTCGCCGGTTTCGGGCTTGGCGACCTGGAGGCTCAGGGGCTTGAGCTGGTTACGTACGTGAACACGGATCGGTATTGCGCGAAGGATCTGGTTCTTTTCCCGAGACAGACTTGTCCCGAGCATATTCATCCTCCGATCAACGGCGAACCGGGCAAGATGGAAACCTTCCGTTGCCGCTGGGGGCTTGTCTATTTATACGTAGAGGGAGAAGCGGCTGCCGTTCCTCAGGCTGTCGTTCCCGCGGGAAGCGAGTCGTATTACACCGTATTTCATGAAATCGCGCTTAGACCGGGCGAGCAATATACGATTCCCCCGAACACGAAGCATTGGTTTCAAGGCGGCCCCGAGGGTGCGATCGTCTCCGAATTTTCCAGTACGAGCCGGGACGAATTCGATATTTTCACCGATCCGGGAATCGAGAGAATGCCGCGAGTGATCGAGGACTGACGGGAGAAAGGGGAACCGCCATGCACTTGTACGGCAAGCATTGGACGAGAAGGGAAGTCGAGGCGCGCGTCGGAGGCGTCGGTCAGATTGGCGGAGTCAGGCGAATGACGTTGACGGAGGGCAAGGAAGCGGGGACGGAGCTGATCGAAGTGCGGACCGGCGCCGGCCTTGCGTTCGAGATCGTTCCCTCCAAAGGAATGGACATCTCCCTGGCGCTGCTGTGGGGAACGCCGATTTCCTGGCAATCCCCGAACGGCAACGTTCACCCGGCCTTCTACGAACCGGAAGGCACGGGCTGGCTGCGTACGGCTTCGGGCGGACTGCTGATGACTTGCGGGCTGGCGCATGTCGGTTCTCCTTCCGCGGACGAGTCCGGCAGCTACGGTCTGCATGGCAGAGCGCATCACACTCCGGCCCGCAACGTCTGTATTCGCGAAGAGTGGGCCGGCGAAGAGCTGGAATGGAGCGTAACCGGCGTCGTAGAGGAAACGGCGATCTTCGGAAGCAAGCTAAGATTGGCACGGGAACTGTCCGGCAGACTTGGGGACAATCGCGTCGCGATCCGGGACAGAGTGGAGAACTTCGGCTTCCGGCCCGCGGAGCATATGATGCTGTACCACTTCAACTTCGGATTCCCCCTGCTGGACGAGCGGACGGAAATCCGGTTTCCCGAGGCCGACCGCGAAGTCCGCGCGGGCGGAGGCAGAGCCGCGCCGGAAAGCTGTGCTTCCTGGGAGGCGCCGGATCCGGCTGTCGAGGAAACGGTGATCTATCATACCTTGAGGCGAGAGGCGGCCGATGGGGGAGGCATGGCCGAGACGAGAATCGTTCAACCGGAATTTCCGGCTGCCGGAGGAGCGAGGGCGACGGAGGTTGCTCTCCGCTGGTCGGCCGATACGCTTCCGCTGCTCGCCCAGTGGCGGATGCCCGGAGCGGGCGAGCACGTCCTTGGCCTGGAGCCGTCCAACTGCTTCGTCGAAGGACGCGAGGCGGAACGCCGCCGCGGAGGACCGCTCGTCCTGGCGCCCGGTCAATCGATCGAGTATCGATTGGAGTTGAACGTCGTGTGACGGAAAGCGATAATAGAGGCATAGCGAATGGGACGATCGGGAGGCCGCGGGGCAATGAAAGGGACTTACTACAGCTTAAACGCAAGGCAGCAGCAGATGCTCGAGCAGATTTCGCGGGAAGGCGAGGTTCGGGTGTCGACGTTGAAGGAAACGTACGGCGTGACCGAGATGACGATCCGCCGCGATCTGGAGAAGCTCGAGGAGACGGGAGAAGTCAAGCGCACGTTCGGGGGGGTCATCTTCGTCGGCAGGGACGTCGCGCTGCAGGAGCGCGTCTCCCTGCTGACCGACGAGAAGGCCAGAATCGGCCGGCATGCCGCCGCGCTGATCAAGCCCGGGGAGTCGGTCTTTATCGACGGCGGGACGACGACCTCGCAGATCGCCCGCTATTTGCCGCACGGAATGAACGTTACGGTCGTCACGAACGCGCTTAACGTCGTAACCGAGTTGGCCGGCAAGATGATCTCCGTCATGATGACGGGAGGCACCTACATCGAGGCGACGCATTCCCTTTCCGGACCGCTGGCGGTGCAGAGCTTGTCCGGGATGGCGTTCCATCGCGCCTTCCTCGGCACGACCGGCATTACCGCGGAACACGGCTTCAGCAATTCCAACATCTACGAGGCGGAGATCAAGCAGATCGCGATCCGGCAAGCGACGGAGACGACGATTGTCGCCGACCGCTCCAAGTTCGGAACGAAGATGCTGATCTCGTTCGCGCCCTTGTCCGGCGTGCAGCGAATCGTCACCGATCGGCAGCCCGACGAAGCGCTTGCACTGGCTTGTCGGGAATCGGGCGTTCTGTTGGATGTTGCGGAGTAAGCCGAGCGACAAAACGCCTTCATCGTCCAGAGGACGCCGAAGGCGTTTTTGCTTGCGCGAAACGCGACAATCCGGGCAGGAAAGGCCGGCACGATAAGG